>JANQMK010000169.1 GCA_028280085.1 Pseudomonadales bacterium | reverse complement strand
TACGCAGGACTGTTTTGTCATTGTTAGTATCGAGGGCCTCCTCCACTGCAGCCCGGGCCATTTCAAGATAAGCAACACCAGGTAAAATTTGATGATTTGCTACACGGTGATCCCGTAAAAAGAATTCTTTCCCATTAAAGCAAGCTGTATAACGCTGCTCAGCCAAGGTCGATGTATTTGTATGTAATAATGGATGCAACGTCACTTGCGGCATGCCGCCGTCAGATGTGGTTCTCTTAGGCGAGCTGTCCGGCAACCAGTAGGACACTTGTGCAAAAGGATAACCAGGCAAACTAACACGAGTCAGCTTGGTTGCGCCGTAAAAGCGATGCCAATCCACTGGCAACCCCTTAACCCACATATCAAGGATCATTGATAGTTGTTTTGATTCAATCCATTGATCAATCATCGGCTTCAATGCATTATTTGTTTTAAATAATGCGATGCTATCTTTATTGGTTTTGGTATCCCCAACATAAACGGCATCTACCAGTTGCTCTCCCGCTAAAAATTGCGTCAATTTTTCCACTAGCATATCAAGCGAATTGACAACCACCCCAAATCTCTCATCCATCGCCTCTCGGCCAGTTTGCAGGGTATAGGCCAGTCGTCGTAAATACTCACTGTCATCCAGTTCAAACCCGTCACATTGTTGGTTTTCTCCTTGGTATTTGACAAGCTCAAGCAAGTCTGCCACACGCTGTTTCAACTGCTCGGACGTACGAGCAGACAGCACAACCATCACTGTGTCATTGTCTTGCAACACCTGGCTGGAAACTGGCTTAGATACTTGATGTTCATCATAGGCTTCTACCACGATATGCGCATTCGCACCGCCTGCGCCAAATGAGGATAGGCCAGCAATACGTGGCGCGAGACTTTGGTGATGTTTTTTGGGTAGCCACGGAACCAATGTTTGATTGACCGTAAACGCGGTCTTTGAAAAATCAATATTTGGGTTTAGAGTTTCTGCATGTAAGCTTGGTACCAACTGGCCATGCTTCATTTGTAACAGAATTTTCGTCAGACCGGCGATACCAGCGGCCGCTTCTAAATGACCTATATTTGATTTTACCGAACCAATTTGACAAAAGCCGACGTCATCCGTGTCCGCGGCAAATGCCTGCTGTAGCCCGGTGATTTCTATTGGGTCCCCTAGCGCCGTACCTGTACCATGCGCTTCGATATAACTAATTGTGCGAGCATTGATGCCTGCCTTATTGAGCGTCGATCGAACCAATTCTGCCTGAGCAGTGGGATTTGGTACCGTATAACCATTGGTTTTACCCCCATGATTCACTTGGCTAGCCCGAATGATACCGTGGATAACATCCCCGTCTTGTACAGCAAATGACAGTGGTTTTAGTAGCACTACCCCAGCCCCCTCTCCGGGCACAAAACCATCCCCATCGGCACCAAAACTTCTGCATCGACCATCGGTTGATAACATATACGCGGCACACAAGCCCGTGTAAGTCGACGGGTGAAGATAGAAGTTAACCCCACCGGCCAGGGCAAGTCGGCATTCACCGCGATGAATGTGTTCACAGGCTTCATGAATAGCGGTTAACGAAGAAGAACACATGGTGTCGATAGGCATACTCGGACCGCGCAAGTTCAGAAAATAGGATAGTCGGTTTGCCACCGAGCTAAAAGAAGTAAATGGTTGGCGTCTTTCGCCATGTTGCCACAATTCAGGGCCGTAAAGCGCATACCCGGTTTTTGTAATACCGGCAAATACGCCCACTTGTTGTTGATAGTCTTCCTTCAACATCTGACGTGTGTAACCGGCATCTTCTAACGCGTTCCAAGCCACCTGCATAAACCAACGTTCCTGCGGATCCATCAGTACAGCTTCGCTGGGCGCAATGCCAAAAAACAGGGGATCAAATTCCGCAAATCGGTCAACAAAACCGCCCCATTTGCTGTAGCTCTTACCTTGTTCTACCGCCGCCTGTTTTTCAGGATGATAGAACTCAGCAACAGACCACCGTCTGCTATCGATTTCGCTAATGCAGTCTTTACCGGCAACTAAATTGTGCCAATACTGAGTTATATTGTCTGCTTGTGGGTAAATGCCACTGATGCCAATTACCGCTATGGGGCCGGCGGCTTTATCAAGCGAACGGGCCGAAACGCTACCATTAACCTTATCTCCTACTTTAAATGACGATAGGGTTGGCCAACCCTGCTGATCTGTTTGCGTCAAGGTCGATACGGGTGTTTTTTTCACAGCAATACCTGTCCATTGCAAGCATTCCACAGTATATGATTTAACAAAATAAGCAGTTAGCTGGTTTAATGTTTGATATTCAAAAAACAATGTTTTCGATAAGTCACCAAATAGCGTGGACAACTGCTGATTAAGTTGCGTAATCATGACAGAATCAATGCCGTAAACATCCAAGCCTTCGTCGGCATCAATCTTGGATGGCGCCAAGTTAATGACTTTGCCAAGTAGCATTTTAAATTGGAGGAGTGTTTTTTCATGTAACTGCTGATAGTCAATATCAGCAGGCAGTGTCAATGTTGCTTCTGACTCCTCCACTTTTGCCTTATACGCTACCACTTGGGCCTGCTCCAAAAGCGCCCGTATCATTGGGAGGTGGCCTGATAACACTAGTAGTTGATTATGTTTTGATTTTAGGCCGTGGTAAAATGCATCCAGGCCTTGCTTTGTTGTCAGTGGTATTAATCCCAGTGTCTCTCGCAAGGTGGCTTCTTGCGTCTTATCAAGACCCATGCCTCCCGCTTGCCACAAAGGCCAATTGATTGACAGACTACGGCCGTGACGTTCTCCTGCCTCTACCAATGTTTGGCGATAGTGAGCAAATTGGTCCATAAAACTATTAGCTATCGCATAATCCGCTTGTCCCACATTACCCAGTGCACCTGCCACCGATGAAAATAAGACGAAGAAATCCAAAGGTATTGCTTGCGTTGCCTGGTCAAGATAGACAGTGCCCTTCACCTTAGGTGACAACACATTCTCTAGTTCAGCCACAGATTTTTTGACGATAAAGTTATCCTGTATCACGCCCGCGCAATGGAGAACGCCGTGCAAGGTGCCGTATTCCGTTGTAATCCAATCAATCAATTCCGTCATCTGTGTTTGATCTGATACGTCTAATTGACGATAGACAATCTGCTGAGATGACGTCCGCCCTTGATCTAGCTGCCGTCTGCTCTCAGGCGATAAAGCGGATCGTCCAGTTAATATTAAATGAACATCGCTCACTTTAGTGAGAATATCTTGGACAAATAGAGTACCCAGGCCACCCAAGCCACCTGTTATCAAATAGACGCCATTATCGCGCCACACTGGCTCCTCTGAGTGTAAGCTTAACTCTGGTAATGCTAGTTCATCCCATTGGTTAACCAGACGCTTGTCACCATCATAACGGATAGCGGATTGGGACAAAGCGAGTTGGCCATTTTCACGTAACGTGTTGGCTATACTCGACATGGTATGGTTAATAGTATGGTCAGGTTCAAGTTGAATGAGCTGCCCTATAAATCGGGAATTCTCTTGTGCTGCCGTTTTTAGCAATCCCAGTAAACCCGCATATAGGGTAGATTGATGCTGATGAGGCAAGACAATTTGTAAGAGAAGACGATCGTCAATGCCCTTTATCAATAATTGTTGAATATGTTGAAAGCAGGCCACTGCATAGTCGACAAAACGCGACGCCATGTCTTGAGATAATGATGTCAATTGAATACATTGACTGTCCGGCAAATTATCGGCTAGTGCTGCTACTTGTTCGTCACTGCTAATTGATGGTATATCACAAAGCAAGATATAGTGATTACTATAAAATGGTATAGCCGTGTCGGGCGCCGTGTCATGCATTGTGTCATATATAGTGTCGGGCATTATAGCGGCAGGTTGCCAAACCGGCGCGGCAAGTAGTGTGCCGATGGAACTGACGTCAGTATTCGCTGAATGAATGCCAGTATGATCTAACGTGTGATGATCTAGCGTATCTAACGGTGGTGGTGTAGTGGGTATATCAAGTACTCGATAGGCTAGGCCTACTAGTTTTATACACAATTTACCCTGTTCATCGTAAAAGTCGATATCGCAGCACAGACAATCATCGGTATTCACGGCAATGTTTGACTGGCGTATCCAGGCATACAGGTTGGCGGTCAATGCGTTGTGTTTCTCCATGGCACGCAGTGAATAAGGTTGGACATTCATTGCTGGCATACTTTGTCGCGTCAGGTAAAAAGATAAGTTCATGGCTGCCTGCAGTAAGATTGGGTGCAAAATGTAGTCTGATGAATCAGCAGCCTGCGAATTACATAAGGACAGTTCGGCCAAACATTCTTTTTCTCGACAGTACATCGTCTTTATCATGACTGACTGACATGCGCTTGGTAAGGGCTGCACCAAGTTCTGCAAGCTCATGGTAGACTGCAGACGTTTGATATCCAGTGGTTCCAAATCGGTATCATATGCAGCTCGCTGTTGTTCAGCGTTATCGACCTGGCCCTGACAGTATATGGTACGTTGATGTGATATGGATTCAGTATAGACTTCGAAATAATGACGGTTTCCCTCGGCTTCAACCCCCTCGTCTTCAAACCCCTTAGCTTCAAATAAGCTAAGATGGAGCGTTTCAACTCCGTCTCTCAACACCAAAGGGTGTGCCCAAATGAGATCACAGAGCCGCAGCGGGCACGGTGTTAAACTAAATGATTTTTCCACAGCAGCGCTTACCATCTCAATATAGCTGACACTGAGCAGGATTTTCTCTCCTGCACGGTAATCGGTAAAGAAAATTTCTTCCCCGTTAAACCTAGAAGTAAAGCGCAGCGTTGATAGCTCAGAAGTATTTTCATGCAGTAAAGGATGCAGATGCAAAGTGCCGCGATTTACCTGACTATCACGCTGTTGGTGAACATCAAAAGACCGATTATCTGAAACCCAATAGCTTGTTTGCGTAAAAGGATAAGTTGGTAAGCCTGCTAGGCGAACCTTGGGGGCTTCGCTAACTAACAAACGCCAGTCAACCGTTGTCCCCGTTACCCACAATTTTGCCAATTGCCGATATTGTTGGTTGGCCAGCAACTGTCGAATAAATGTCTGTCCTTCTTCTGTTTCAGTTAACCCCAGGTCTTGTTGTTTATGCACTATACCCTGATAAGTGCTAGAGCAGGACTTTCCTGCCATGACCAAGGCTAAATCGGCGAGCAATTGCTGACGGCTTTGTACCACCAGCGCAAAACGATGGGGCATCGCTTCTCGACCAACTTGATAGGTGTAAAGCAGCCTCGCTAGGTCCACTGTTTCATGTGCATCTATATACTCATAAACACGCGCTATATATTGTTTAAGCTGATCCGGCGATTTCGCCGATAAGACCAATACGTTTTGGGTCATGACAGCCTGGCTTTTTGCTGCCACACTCGCAATTTTTTCCGACGGACGATACTCTTGGAGTACCACATGGGCATTAGCACCACCAAAGCCGAATGAACTTACACCCGCGCGACGCGGCAATACACGACCTTGCTGATCACATAACGCTTGCCAGGCTTGATTCTCTCGCACTATATAAAATGGACTGTCTGATAAATCTATATAAGGGTTCAGCTCCTCGCTGTGTAAACTCTTCACTAAGGTTTTGTGCTTTAATTGCAACAGCACTTTGATGACACCGGCAACTCCCGCTGCCAACTCCAAATGCCCGATATTGCTCTTGACCGACCCCAAACCGCAGTGAGCAGGGTTAGCCGTCACATCAATTGTCTTCGCCCCCTCTGTG
>JANQMK010000152.1 GCA_028280085.1 Pseudomonadales bacterium | reverse complement strand
GATTCACGTACCGAATTAATCACAACTTCGACAAATTCTGGATTATTATCCGCGGCAGAGGACTGGCCACCAGAACTACTTGAATTATCGTTACCATTTTCGTCGCATTCACTGTCATCAATTAACGCAACGTAAGCCCCCTGATTAACCATTTCGTCTGCTTTAAATTGCGCGGTAAAACACAAAATACTATTGACCATTGAAATTGGTTCTAGCGCTTCTAGCCAAATGTGAGCACGTGCCTCATCAGTAGAAAAATCTGTATTGGCATCGTCAAATGCGTTACTTGAGCGAGTAAAGGCATTGGTAGCGCTTAGCGCCAGACGCTTCGGTGTTAGACCTACAAATGCTGTTTCTACGCCAGTCTGCTCATCCGCCGCCGCGACGATATCCATTTGATCAGGTAAGGTTAGGCCCGCGATATCAGTACTTAGCGTGTTGTCACCGCCGCCGCCCTCGCCTTCATTATTATTATCTTGATTAACATTATCTTGATTATCGACAACGCTATTATCGTCGCTGCTGCTGCCTCCGCCGCCGCAACCAGCCATAATCACTGATAATATCGCGACACTCAACGCTTTTTTACTAAACATAGGGACTGCTCCTCTCAACCACTATTGCCCTAACTACTGTTTCCGCATAATCAAGCGATAGGTTTTTCCTTTTTTATAAGATAACGTCCTTGCAAATTATTTACGCCAACGATCGGCGGCCCTAAGGTCCAGGGATATGGGACAACTACATTTTAATAATAGAAGTAAAGCGAGTTAGTTATGAGGTAGGTATAGTTGGTTTTTAGACTAATTTTTCACAGCGCAATACTGTTTAGAGTGCAGAGGAATTAAACACTAAGGCGGGATGGAATGAAGCTATATCTGTACTGTAATTTATACTGCGGCATATCGCACAATACTTGTATTAAGCCATTGTCAAAATAAGAATATTCAAGACTTGGGCCTTGTTTTAGTTACCTTTTTTAATGATTTTAATTACTCTATTGTAAGTTACAGCGATTATGTAAGTTACAGCGGGTAGTTTTGAAAGCAGGCGTGGTTTTCACAGCATGTCGGCAGCTTATCAAAAAACGAAAGTCACATATCAATACCTGGTCGTGCCTTTATGCCAGCCTTAAATGCATGTTTAATGTCGTTAACTTCAGCGACAGTATCCGCTATCTCACGTATGCTAGAGCCACCACCCCGGCCCGTCACCACTACTGACTGCTCAGACGGCCTGTTGCGGATTGCCGCCAAAACCTTCTCCTCTTCAAGATAGTGATAGGCCAACATATAAGTCAATTCATCCAACACAACTAAATAGACACTGTCGTCTTGTAATAGACGTTCAGCATAAGACCACGTTTTTTCTGCTGCAGCAATATCCCCATCGCGGTCTTGCGTATTCCAAGTAAAGCCTGTGGCCATTTGATGAAAATCAACTTCTGGATGGTTTTGTTGTAAAAACGCTGCCTCACCACAACGCTGAGCACCCTTAATAAATTGAACAATGCCAACCTTATGGCCATAGCCTAAACAGCGCAATACCATACCAAAGGCGGAGCTGGACTTTCCCTTACCATTGCCAGTCAGCAAAATAACGATACCCCGTTCTATAGTCGCGGCAGCGATGTTTTTGTCAACCTTTTCTTTTTGCTTTTGCATGGCTGCTTTATGTTTCAGCGTTTTGTCCATATCTATCAAATACTTCCTTTAGTGTTCCTATTTTTGTATTAGCGAATCAAATAAGCCAACAAAAATAGAGGTATTAATACGTTGATCCCGACAATACACAAACCAGTTAACCACTCCTGCATCACGACAAACATATGGGAGCTATTAAACTTGCCAGTTTCTGATAGCCGTTGAGAGAAGAAACTAATAAAATACGCCAGCGAAGCCGCTTGTATGCCAATCAGCCCAAGCAACACCGCAAGGCCAGCCATAATATAATAGGAAACGACAGCCGCTGCTAATGTTACTCCAGCGATTAACCATAATAAACCTATCCTATTTTTATATTGGTCAGCAAGCCGGTAAAACACTTTAATCATCTTTCAATAAACATCAGTCAGTTTGTTTAAGTCGCTGTTAATCGTTAAAAATGACGTCAGCTTATCCAAACACTTCACATTAGCTCACATCGATCAGCGGTTGGCAATAATCGAGTAACATATCTGATTTGCTAAACAAGAAACTCGAATGGCAGAAAATCCAACTGCGTAAGTATGACACTTGTAACATAGACCAATATGTTAATCCAGTATGATTACGTCTCTCCAACGGTGAAAAACGTAAATCTGCCGGGCCTCAGTTCACTATTTCTATTATTTTTTGCCCTCCTAGTTTAGATACGGTACTGATTGTTATATTATTCTCCACTCCATCAACGTAACTTAACGATGTTTATGCTACATTCAACGTGTTAGCAAGGGGCACAACATCTGCACTACAATCGTCCAAGTACTACCGCCCAAGCAAGTACAACCGCCCAAGATAGTGGCTTATCCTTTCATTAACAGCGGTAATTGTGGAGCTAATCTACATGACGATAAAAACACCGGGACCACAGGCATCTCGCCGTCAACTGTTGCGGTTTTCTCTCACCACTATAGCGAGTTTGATCAGCTCGCAAATGATTGGTTGCAGCAATAACGGTGGAGGTAACGGTGGCAGTCATGCCAGTGGTGGCGGTAAGACTACCCCATTCCCGGAACTGCTCGCGCCAGATGCCAACGGCGTCATGCTAATGCCAGGCTTCTCTTCACGCATCATTGCCCGCACCAATCAAATGGTAGAAAACTCAAAATACGCCTGGCACGGCGCGCCTGACGGTGGCGATACTTTTGCGACTAGCGACGGTGGCTGGATCTATGTATCGAATAGCGAAATAAACAATGGCAAAGGTGGTGTCGGTGCAATCCGCTTTGATAAAGATGGCAATATTGTGGATGCATATCGCATTTTAGCAAACACCTCGAGAAACTGTGCAGGTGGTAAAACACCTTGGCATACCTGGCTCTCCTGTGAAGAAGTCAGTAAGGGGTTGGTCTACGAATGTGATCCATTGGGTATCAAGACAGCGCAACCATTGCCGGCACTTGGTCGATTTAATCATGAAGCCGCGGCGGTGGATGATGCGCATCAACAACTGTATTTAACCGAAGATGAACCAGATGGGCTCCTATATCGCTTCACACCCGCAGCCTATCCCGACTTATCCTCGGGTTCCCTCGAAGCAGCACAGCTCATCGACAGGGGAAATTCGGTATTTGAGGTCATTTGGCACAGTATCACTGATCCAAGCGGATCAATAAAACCAACGCGAAAACAGTCAGTTAACACCACTAGTTTCAACGGCGGAGAAGGTATCGTCTTTGACAAAGGTATCATTTATTTTACGACCAAAGGCGACAACCGTGTCTGGGCCTACGACACCAATTCAGCTTCCATCTCTATCATTTATGAAGCAGGTCTGTTTGCCAATCCACTATTAACTGGTGTTGATAACATTACCGTATCGCCGGAACAACATGTACTCGTCGCAGAAGATGGCGGCAACATGCAAGTGGTTGGCCTCACTGAGACTGGCTTGATTTATCCATTTTTACAAGTTGTTCGGCAACCTTTCTCAGAAATTACGGGTATTGCCTACAGCCCGGACTACCGGCGTTTTTACTTTAGTAGCCAACGCGGAACCAGCGGTAGCACCTCATCCGGCGGTATTACCTATGAGATAACCGTC
>JANQMK010000104.1 GCA_028280085.1 Pseudomonadales bacterium | reverse complement strand
ACTGTCAGGCGGCGTCATGGTTGCTCTACCTGCAGCCTAACAAGCGCTTGCTGAGCGGCCTTTTGCTCTGCTTCGCGACGACTGCTGCCCATACCCTCTATACTGCCATCAGCGTCAGCCAATAGTGTGACTGAACATGACACTTTAAATGTCTGGTCGTGGGCTTCACCCGTGATGTCAATTATCTCATACACCGGCAATGGCGCTCGCTTTGATTGGAGATACTCTTGTAACCGAGTTTTTGCATCTTTTTGATTGTTCTTTAATGAAATTTGTGCGAGTCGAGTGCTATACCAATCACGTACTCGCTCTTTACAAATGTCCATACCGCCATCAAGGTAGATAGCAGCGATTAAGGCTTCAACCGTGTCAGCTAGAATTGACTCGCGACGGTGGCCGCCACTTTTTAGCTCACCCGCGCCTAAATTCAAACAATCCCCAATAGCAAATTCGCGTGCTATGTCTGCCAAGGTAGCGCCTTTAACCAATTGGGAGCGCATACGAGATAACTCACCTTCTTTGGCTTTTGGAAATTGATGATAGAGTGCCTCAGCAATAATATAATTAAGCAGGGCATCACCGAGAAACTCTAGACGTTCATTATTATCACTGCCGACACTGCGGTGCGATAAGCCAAGCTCTAAAAGACTGGTATTCGAGAATCTATACCCGAGCCGCTGTGTCAGCTGTTTCTTTGCCGTATCCACAAATCTTTACTTTACTTCTTCAAACTCTACTTGATTGCTAAATTTCAATATGACATCTATGTTATAAATAAAGGGAATTCGTTCTTCATATTTGGCAGAAACAGTGATAACACCATCATCTCTCGATACCACTATGCTGTCCTGGGCCTGCCCTCTGATACTATTTGCGGCAAAACGCGATCTGACTTTGAGTTTGATTTTGTTGTTTTTCAGCTTGGCTAGTTCTCTATCTTCTTTAACGCCTATCAATATGTCACGAATAGTATAATTACTTATGTAGTGCGGCCCCAATTTTAAGACACTCGCTAATACTATCCCGCCCAACGCAATAAACGCGATTATCTGAAACATGCCCTGCCCGCGCTGGAATGTCCTCTTGCCCAACTGGTATTTCTTGCCTAGCATAGTCAAGCTCCCTGGTTGTATTTAGATATCTTGTTTTGCTAATGCCCGCTTGCGACTAGCGTTAATTAAGTTTTTGTTGAGAAATACCTATTCAATGACGCCAACTCGTTTAAAACTTGGAAGACTAAAAAATTCATTCCAATGCATCCAAATAGCAAAAGCTTTACCCACAATATTGGCTTCTGGAACCGGGCCCCATACGCGACTGTCACTGCTGTTGTCTCGGTTATCGCCCATGACAAAATAGTGACCTTCAGGAACGGTAAAATGTCGATTTTGAGCTGATTCCACGCGCTGGCGAACCATGTGTTTTACCGTTCCGAGATCTTCCGATAGATGTTTATACCTCGGCCTAGCAGGAGGAAGCTCCGCGATAAGCTCTTGCTTCATCTGTTCGCCATTAATAAAAATTTCCTTATTAATATAACTAACTTTATCCCCCGGCAAGCCTATGACCCGTTTGATAAAATACCGCGGATCATCGGGCGGGAAAAACACCATGACATCGCCTCGTTTGGGTTCACCAACCTCAACGACTTTAGTACCAACAACCGGTAGCCGAATACCATAAGCATATTTGTTAACCAAAATAAAATCACCCACTTCGAGTGTGGGTACCATTGATGATGAAGGAATTTGAAAAGGTTCGACTAAAAAAGATCTGAGTACTAACACAATTAACAAGACTGGAAAAAATGATTTCGCTAAATCGACTATGGCGGGCTCTTTGCCGGCTTTTTCTAGCGCAACCTTATAGTCATCGTTTTCTTTATCGTCATAATCGTTTTCGACGACCAATACTGCCTTTTTTCTATTGCCGGCCAGCAACACGATATCGAACAGCCAAATAAAGCCAGTGGCAAAAGTTAAACAAACCAAGACCAAGGGAAAATCTATTTCCATAATCACTATCCAACGTCATCATTATTAAAATTTATAAATTAACTATCTATTTCATTTAGTTATGTTGTGTTACCTATTCTAGTACAGTTTTTACCAGTTATACCAAAATCAATTATCTACCTTTAACACTGCTAAAAATGCATCTTGGGGGATATCGACACGTCCCACTTGTTTCATACGTTTCTTGCCTGCTTTTTGTTTCTCTAACAGCTTACGTTTGCGGGTTACGTCACCACCATAGCATTTCGCTGTCACATTTTTGCGCAACGCCTTAACGGTTGTACGCGCTATGATCTGCCCGCCAATAGCGGCTTGGATGGCAACATCAAACATTTGGCGAGGTATCAATTCCTTCATTTTCTCTGTTAATAATCGGCCTCGATGTTGCGAGTTATCTTTGTGAATAATCACGGCTAAGGCATCAACCTTTTCACCGTTAATCAAAATGTCCAATTTGACCAGCTTAGCGGCCTCAAAACGCACAAAATTATAATCCAATGAGGCGAAACCTCGGCTGACTGACTTGAGTCTATCGAAGAAGTCCATAACCACTTCAGCCATTGGCAAGTCATAGGTTACAGCAACTTGCGAACCTAAAAATTGCATGTCTTTTTGAACGCCTCGCTTTTCAACACAGAGGGTAATCACGCTACCGAGGTGATCTTGCGGTACCAGGATATGAGCTTCAACGATTGGTTCTCGCATTTCTTTAATCGAACCCGGGTCAGGCAAGGCAGAGGGATTATCAATATATTCTATCGCCTCGTTATTTTTTACCACTTCATACACCACTGTCGGAGCGGTGGTAATCAAGTCTAGATCATATTCACGCTCTAACCGTTCTTGAATGATCTCCATATGCAGCATTCCCAAAAAGCCGCAACGAAAGCCAAAGCCCAATGCTTCAGAGGATTCAGGTTCATAAAACAGGGATGCATCATTGAGGCTCAATTTTGCCAGTGCATCACGAAAAGACTCGTAATCATCGGAGCTGATAGGAAACATACCGGCATAGACTTGGGGCTTTATCTTCTGAAAGCCCGGTAGCGCGTCTACATCTTCTGTGGCCTGTAACGTGAGTGTATCGCCGACGGGTGCGCCTTTTATGTCCTTGATACCCGCCACGACAAAACCCACCTCACCCGCTTTAAGTTCATCGGTTTCAATACGTTTTGGCGTGAACACACCCACGCTATCCACAATATGTGCTCTGCCCAACGATTTAGTGATAATTTTATCTTTCTTTTTTAATCGTCCGTGGACGACTCTCACCAGTGAGACCACGCCAAGATAATTGTCGAACCATGAATCGATAATCAATGCTTGCAAAGGCCCATCAACATCACCTTCTGGCGCAGGAATCGTATGCACGATTGACTCTAGAGTTGCCTGAATACCCATGCCGGTTTTCGCACTCACTTGATTCGCTTCACTGGCATCAATGCCGATAACGTCTTCAATCTCTTGGGCAACCCGATCAGGATCAGCCTGTGGTAAATCCATCTTATTTAATACCGGTAATACTTCTAAACCCTGATCCAATGCCGTATAGCAGTTTGCCACCGACTGAGCCTCAACGCCCTGGCCGGCATCCACCACCAGGAGTGCACCTTCACAAGCGGAGAGCGAACGAGAGACTTCATAGGAGAAATCAACATGGCCCGGTGTATCAATAAAATTCAATTGATAGGTTTCACCATTTTCCGCTTTATAATTTAACGTCACACTTTGTGCTTTAATGGTAATACCACGTTCTCGCTCGATGTCCATTGAATCGAGCACTTGCTCGTTCATTTCACGGTCACTAAGACCGCCACAGAATTGAATAAAACGATCGGCAATGGTCGATTTACCATGATCTATATGAGCAATAATTGAAAAGTTTCGAATGTGTTTTAAGTCTGTCACAGCTGTTTATACCAAGATATTTCCCAAGGAAATTCCTCTAGTTAATTCCGAGCCAATATGGTGTGGCGATTTTACACTATTTACCCCTGGTAATGTACTAAATATCGTGCAGTTTCGGTCTTCAATTGTATTGAAGACCACATATTAGGCTAATCTTCACCACATTTACGGCGTTCTCTTCATAGCTATGTTGAATGGCAAAAATTCGGCGAGATTAAGAAGAAGCACAATCTTCACTAACAACAAGTATAACCATACTCACAGCGGCGACAAGAAAAGACAGGCTGCCTCTATATTTGCTACGTTAAATCTACATCTGAAAGGAAAATCAACCCTGGTAAGCTAACCGGTATGAAGTTGCTTATTGTCATAGGTTTTGCTCAAACCAAAGGAAACAACATATCTAAAAAGCTGTCGAGCAATACAATATTAATCTAGGCACCTCTGAATAATGAGGAGGTGCCCTAGTTTATTCTTCAATCATAATGGTTTCAAAAGAGGGAACGCCTTTTCTGACAACTCGCATAGGTAACAGGCGATTGGATGGCAATTCTTTTTCGGCTTTGTGAAACGCATCAATACTGTCAATCTGTTGATAACCGAGTTGGGCAATAACATCACCCACTTGTAGCCCTGCATCAGAAGCCGGACTTTTTGGTCTCACGGTTCTAACAACAACACCGCCATTGAGATTCCATTGTTTTTTAAATTGTTCATCAATGTCACCAACTTCTAAGCCGAGACGCCCACCAACAGCGACATTACTTGCTACATCTTTCGTGTCATTGCCATTTGGCAATGCACCCACCACTACCTTTAGGGTCTGCCGTTTGCCATCCCGAATAACGACGGTATTCACTTGTTTGCCAACCCCTGTCTGGCCAACGATATGAGGCAAATCAGCAGAGGTTTTAATGTCGCGGTTATCAAAGTTAATAATAATATCTCCCTCTCTAATGCCGGCATCTGCCGCAGGGCCGCCCTTCACCATCTGCACGACAAGCGCGCCCTTTGGCCGATCTAGGCCAAAAGAATCCGCTAGCTTTTTATTAACCTCTTGAATGACCACACCCAACCAGCCACGAATCACACTGCCGTGCTCTTTTAGTTGCGCAACTACCTGCAGAGCTACATCAGACGGAATGGCAAAGGACAAACCGACGTAACCGCCGGTCGGTGAATACATTTGGGAATTGATGCCAACAACCTCACCCGACAAATTAAACAGCGGCCCACCTGAATTACCGCGGTTAATGGCAACGTCTGTTTGGATAAAAGGTACGTAATTTTCATTGTTTTCGGTGGGTAAACTGCGGCCTTTGGCACTGACAATACCCGCCGTAACGGAATAATCCATACCAAAGGGAGAACCAATGGCAAGAACCCACTCACCCACCTTGAGATTATTTTTTTGTGCAAATGAAACGGTTTTCAATCCTTCAGCGGCAATCTTAAGCAATGCCAAATCTGAGGTTTCATCAGCACCAATAACCTCAGCGTTAAATTCTCTACGATCAATTAACCGGACGATAATTTCATCAGCATGACCAATCACATGGTAATTCGTCAAAATATAACCGTCTTCCGAAATAACGAAACCAGAACCCAGCGACTGAGATGGTTGATAGTGACGCCGAGGACCAAAGAAATGCCGAAACAGGTCTTGGTCTCGCCCTCTCTGCCCACGGCCAAAAGGGTCTTGTCGGTGTTTTTTTGAGGTGATAATTTTTACTACCGCCGGGCTAAACTCTTCCACCAGCTCAGTAAAATCTGGTAACGACTTTGCCGCTAGACTCTGCGGCGAATAAACGCCGATGACAAGCAGTAAAATAGCGGGAAGATAACTGACGTTAATTCTCATCAAAAGACCTACTCAAATATGATTACTTATAGTTCAACCTAAGACAAATGAACAAAATATTAAGTTCCAAGTCATGTTGAGTTCCAAGCACTGGCGAATTTTAGCACCAGTATTATAAACCGTTAGAAATTTTTTACGAACGTTATCAGCTGTTAAACAAAAACCTACACAAAGGTGTAATACTTGTGACACACTTACACTATACAAATAGCCACCAACAGAGGTAGAAATACACTTTTAATAGGTTAATGGGTGTAACAGAAGCATCCCCCATGCCTGGCTAAAGAACAGGATGAGATTGGCCAATGACGCTATGGATTTGTTAAAACTATTGCGCGATAAAACCTTTTCAGATCACCGCACGCGGTACATTGTTCGCAGCAATATCAGAAGCAATCTTATCCGCTGCAGCAGGACGAGAAGAATCACCGGAGCTGGAATTAGTAGGACCTGAATTAACAGAACCAGAATTAACAGGGCCAGAAACAACAACAGGCTGATATCGCTTATCATTACGATAAAAATAAGCTTTTAGCTTTACACCCAATCCGCCAACAACTAAACCCAGCACACCAAAGACAACACTCGCAGCTTCTTCGCTTAGGGGCAGCGCATCGGCAAATCTGGTGCCGAGAATGGCCCCAACCAACAAGCCAAACAAAGGCGTTAAATAAGCAAATAATGAATCTATGGTAATAACATTCTCTTCTATACCAATCTCTACATAGTCATTTATATGAAACTGGCTGGCATCAAACTCGTGTAGCAACGCCCTCACATGCCCTACATTTTTATGGCCTAACTTGGCAAGTAAACCCTGTCCACAACCAGCCTGAGCAGAACAGCTAGCACAAGAGCTGAGTTGGATTGTTTCAACCCACAAGCCATCAGGCTCAATAGCAACCACTCTGCCGGTTTCTTTAATCATTTTGTCATTATCCAATAGCACTTAGGACTAAATCATTTACGACTAAATTCATTTGCAATCCGGTCAAGTTACTACCCGTAAAATTCAAATAACTCGATAACTTGCCCGTTTTGAACGTCATCTCACGACAACGGATTGTGCAACACGTTCCGCAGTCGCTAGTGGTATCTCACCCACAACTGTTACTAGGTGCTGGTCATTATTTTGAGCAACCAGCGTGGCAAAAGCGACGGTTGCTCCATGTCGAACAACGCCAACAGCAGTATCTGCAGCAACATCAGATTCAATAAAGACGGAAAAGACAGCTAAGCCATCAGTATACATTAAAACATAGGGCTCGGGTGAGTTATTATGTGCACTATTTTGCTGATGCGATGACATTCTAAACCCCTTCGGTGTCCAATTGACTTCAATGGGGACATCGGCCTCTAGTTGCGCTTCATTATTAAGCAGCGTGTGCTGTTTAGGTTGGTAGTGACTGGCTTGTTTCGGCAAAATTTGTGTGTCTTCGAGATCGTCACCGATCTCCACCTGGACAAACTGAAAACGCTCTAGTACACGTTGATCCGGGCTAATCAAAGAGGACTTTAGTAACAGGCCCGTCTCCGCATCCAGCCATAGATCATAACCATAGCGATAAATATCAATTGGCTCAACACTAATCTGGATAGAACGACGGTCTGCAATTCTGGTTTGTTCCTTCAACGCTAACCGATAGTAGTCAGTCAGGTTAGCCATAGCCGATGGCGTCGCGACAGAAAAAGGCCCTATTTTTTTCGAGGCGGCTTTTTTCTGCTTTATTGAACCCTGTCGTAATATTTGGTCGCCGGCGTACATGTAATCAATGCTATGCCCATGGCGAATGACTTCACGCGGTGCACCATTAAGATGGTATAGCCGTTCCCGCTGAATGCCATCTTCGATCAAGTGAGTAATTTCCAGCGCTTCTAAGTGGTTGCCACGCTCATAAGTAAATATGCCCTTATAATTCAATTCTCTAAAAGCGTGAGACATCTTTAACAACCATTCGTGGGCAGTCAAATCAGTTTGTGCAGCGAATTTATTATTTAGTGGCTTTTCAATCGTGGCAAAAACGGTGGGGGTAAATAGTAAGAGTAGCGCACCAATAAATGCGACCGTATTAGCGCAAGGTATTGCGATAAGCGGTCGACGAATTGAAACAGTAGTACCCGGAATGGCATTAATTAAGGTTGATATATAAGAATCCAGCACTCGCATATTATATTAGCGTACCCGTTTATCCCATGTTATAGCATGTCATTTTATAGCACGTCATCAGGCGATGTGATTTTATGCTTACCCATTCTGTAATATCATCACATTATAAGATCATCTTTCCCAGCCTAATTCTCCATCCTTCAATCTTTAAAACTAGCCGGGCAAACAAGCTTTACTGCTCTTTTTGATGTACAACTCTGGCAAACGGCATAATACCCCTACCGCTATTTAATGACGCGTTTTCGGCATGCCTGAGCATGTAGTCTTGTAAACGTCGTCTCAACTCACTATCAGAAACCGGCAGTTTTGTGTTATCGATTGGAGAAAAATCAGGTATTACCCTTGAAGACTGGCCAGTAGCAACAACCTTCTTGGTACTACCACTGCTAACGGTCGCTGTCTGGATAGGTGGTCGAAGAGAAATGGGCGGTTGCGTCTGTTGGACTGAGCTATTACTCGCTAGCGGCTGCACACCTACACCACTATTTATACCCGAAGCACCGCCAACGTCAGGCTGTTGATAATATTGTACGCCAACAATAACAGCCAACGTCACTGAAGCCGCCATCGCAAAACGCAAAACATTACCAAATGCTGAACTAGACGACGCAACCGGGGCCTCTGGTGTTGACTCGTCCTCTTTTGGCTCACTGATATCAGACTCTTGATTAAGCGCCCGACTCACACTTTGCGACACATCCCAATGAGGTGCAATAGGATAGTCCTGTCGCATACTTGCACTAATCATTTGGTATCTGGACCACACCTGACGCGCTTCATCCCGATTTTCCATTTCACGCAACACACGATGCAACTCTAACTCGGATAACTCGTTATCCATAAGTGCTGAGATTAATTCATTTAGGTCTTTTCCAGCCATTAAACACACCTCACCAGTGAAACACAATTTTGCACTTAATTTTTTACTGCTAATAGTTTTTTACTACTAACTTTTAACTGTACCTTTAATTTTTTATGCTTTAATTTTTTGCGCTTAAATTTTTCACGCGTAGCTCCAACAAGTTAAGCCGTCTTGTCAAGCAAGGGCTTGACTGCCTTATCAATGGATTCCCTCGCGCGAAATATTCTGGAGCGAACAGTACCGACCGGGCACTCCATGACATCTGCAATTTCTTCATAACTTAAACCGTCAAATTCTCGTAGTGTCACCGCTGTTCGTAAATCAGAAGGCAGTTCACTAATAGCTTTATCAATGACTTGTTTAAGGTCATCACAGGCCAAGTTATTTTCCGGACTTTCGGTATCTTTCAACGCGCCATTACCTTCATAAAATTCGGCATCGCCGACATCAATATCGCTGGCTGGTGGGCGCCGGCCTTTGGCAACAAGGTGATTTTTCGCAGTATTAATGGCAATGCGGTACATCCATGTATAGAACTGACTATCACCACGAAAATTAGCTAGCGCCCGATAGGCTTTAATAAAAGCTTCTTGCGCAATATCCTGCACCTCATGTCGATCTCGTACATAGCGACTAATAATGGCAAAGATCTTTTGTTGATATTTGAGAACCAACAAATCAAACGCGCGTTTATCACCCTTTTGTACTCTCTCAACCAGTAATTCATCAGCCTCTCGGGATAACTTTGCCTGCGGCGCTACCATTCTTTACTCCCATTCCGCGGGCCGACATAGGCAAATATAGTGCCTTAGCCCCTTTTGCTTCCCTAATAGACCACACCTGGCATTGAAAGTTCTAAATCCAAATGGCGTCATATCACACCCCATCGAGTACCTTAAGATGTTTACTTTTTCAATATATAACAATAAGTTAGATCCACAAGTAATAATATACGCTAATATCTCACTTAAGGAAGATGCAGGCAACCTGTCACTAACAGAAATTTCGGTTCTTAATGGTATAGAAATAAAGAAACCTTGTTTATACTAAGGCAGTTTTTTTTAACTAGCCCCGATCTTATATGAGTAAAGAATTTAACCACGATGTTCTTATTATAGGCAGTGGTGCCGCTGGCTTAACCTTAGCGCTGAGCGTGGCTGAAGTATGTAAAGTAGCCATAATCCATAAAAGTGGCATTCAAAACTCATCAACGCGCTTTGCTCAAGGCGGCATTGCCGCTGTGCTAAGCGAGACTGACACCACCGATGCCCACATCAACGATACACTCAACGCTGGCGGCGGACTGTGCCATGAAGACGCGGTCAAATTCACGGTCGAAAGTAGCAAAAAAGCCGTACAGTGGTTGGTGGAGCAAGGGGTGGACTTTTCAAAAACAGTACACGACGACGGCACTGAAGCCTTCCACCTCACCAAGGAAGGGGGGCACAGCCATCGCCGCATTTTGCATTCTGCTGATGCAACCGGTTTAGCGGTATCATCCGCTTTGATTGATGCTGCCAACGAACATCCAAACATTGAACTGTTCGGTCATCACGTCGCGGTTGACCTCATTACGGTACAAGACCCAACGACCGGATTAAAACGTTGCACTGGCTGTTATATTCTCGATCGGGAAAGCGATTCAGTTAACGTCTTTCAAGCCAAGT
>JANQMK010000071.1 GCA_028280085.1 Pseudomonadales bacterium | reverse complement strand
ATCAAGCGCTCCATTTTATCATTTTGTGGAAACGGTGCCCTTCCCTGATCTTGATAAAGCATTTATCGATTTTTTATCAAAAAAGTTGGAAGTAGAATTTAATATACCAAACAGCCCTTCTAAAATGTGGAAAGTTTTCGAGAGTCTTGATTATTCGCCGTTTTGGATGCTAAAGGTAATTAACTACTTGATTACTTCTGAACCAAATCTTAAATATGCACATTCGTTGGTACAAGAGCTTATGGAAAGAGCTGAAGGGCTCAAAGAGCTTTCTTCTACAATGAGAGATATTGATAAAATTGTATTTCTTGCAATTGCTAACAAACGATCGCCTTTTACAAAAAAAGTTTTCGACGACATTGACAAAAATACTGGCTACAAAGGTGTTGCTTCCAATGTGCAAAAGTCATTGAATAGACTAAAAAATGCAAACTTGATCAGTCAAATAGACAGAGGAGAGTATTGTGTTGAGAAGCCAGGGCTGAAAGCTTATTTGAAACGAGAATAAGATTTGTGCATAAGGAACACGTATGTAGAGATATTATCTGAAGTAACTCAGTACTGGTCCTACTTTTTTCAAAAGTAAGTTGGAATTAAATCTGACATTCCATCATAGCCTCTTATGTTAGGAAAGCAGACTACCACTCTCCTTACCATTATCATCATGGCTTTTCCATGACGAGTTCTTGCAAGGCATTAAATTTACATATTTCTACTTCACGTTGGTCGAGCTTGATTAAACCCTGCTTACTTAATTTGCTCAACACCCGACTTACCGTTTCAATAGTAATGCCCAGGTAACTACCAATGTCAGCTCGAGTCATAGGTAACCTCAGTCGTGTCGCCGACAGTTTGCGCCGCTGATGGCGAGTCGATAGACTCAGTAGCAACGCTGCAACACGCTGTTCTGCCGTCTTTACACTCAGCAAGGTCCTAACCTGCTGGTCGCTGGTAATTTCTTTACCCATCATACGAAAAAAACGATTTTGCAGCGACGGAATCTTTAGACTTAATTCTGTAAATCGCTTAAATGGAATTTCGCAAACTGAGGAAGTTTCTAAGGCGACGGTCGATACAGTGTGCGTCAAGCTTGAAATACCGTCCATACCAACAATTTCACCCGGCAAATAAAAACCCGTCACCTGCGAGCCGCCGCCGGCAAACAACTTGTAAGACTTAAAACTACCTGAACGCACCGCATAAATAGCATTGAAGGTGGCACCTTCGTGAAACAACTCATCGCCAATCTGAAGAGGCTTACCGCGCTGGACAATAGTGTCAAGCTGGTTGATTTCTATGCTATCCAAGGCGATGGGCAGACAAAGCTCTCCCAAACGGCAGTCTGAACAGGTTACAGTTGGATTGTGCTGGCAGCGCTGGGGAATTGAATAAGTACCGATAAGTTCCGTACTTCTATCATCTGTCATAACCTTGCTCTATTTCTACGGTCAAATAATGCGAGAGAATGTTGGCGTCTTGGTCCTCGGTTCTGCTAAATACCTATCAAACAACATGCATATGTTGCGTATAAACGGTGTTCCTTTATCAGAAATCTTTACCTCGTCTGCTGATAATTCCACAATGCGATCTTCACGATAGCGATTTAACATTGTTAATGCGTCTGCAAATAGACTGTCAAAGCATATCTTGTGCGTTTCTTCAATCGTTTTTTTGCTTAGCTGGCGATAGCAGGCCAACTGCTGGATCACATCACGGCGTACCACATCGTCATCTGACAACGCAATTCCCTTGGCTACGGGCAGTCGATTTTCATCGAGACACGCGTAGTACCGCTGAATATCTTTGTGGTTCTGGCTATAAACATGACTAAAACTACTAATTGACGAAATACCTATACCGACTAAGTCAGCTGCCTTCAATATAGAATAACCTTGAAAATTACGGCAAAGCTTGCCCTCAGCTTTAGCTCTCGCCAAACTATCGGTGGGTTTTACGAAATGGTCCATGCCAATGTAGAGATAATTTGCCGCCGTCAAACGCGCTACAATATGAGAGAATATTCGGATTTTTTCCGCCGGTGTAGGCAGGTCATCAGCATTAATACGTTGCTGTGGCTGAAAGCGGTCGGGAAGATGAGCATAGTTATAACAGCTAATACGATCGGGGGCCAGGGCGATAACCTTATCCAACGTAGCATCGATAGTGGACACTGATTGGTGGGGCAAGCCATAGATAAGATCAAAATTAAGCGATCGAAAAGAGCGCGCACGGATATAATCAACTTGTTCCTGAATCGTTTCTAGATTCTGTACTCGATTGACAGCTTTTTGTACTCGCGGGTCAAAATCTTGTATCCCTATACTAATACGATTAAAACCAATGCCACGTAACAAATCAATTTTAGACAACGTAAGACTACGTGGATCGACTTCAATACTATAGTCACGTTGTGATTCATTCGATAAATTAAAGTACTTAGCCGTATAGTGCATTAACTCGGTCATTTCAGCTTCGTCAAGAAAAGTTGGCGTGCCCCCTCCCCAATGTAATTGGGTGACTGGGCGCTGATAGACATTAAATTGAAGACGCATCAACGCCATTTCTTTACGAATATAGTCCAGATACTTACGTACTAGTTGACGAACGTTGGTTACAACTTTGTTACAGCCGCAGTAGTAACAGAGCGTGTTACAAAATGGCAGGTGAATGTAAAGTGATAGCGGCGCGATTGAATACTTGTTTTCACCCATCTCACCTAATAAATCTCGCTCACCAAAATCTTCGTGAAATCGATCTGCGGTTGGATAAGACGTATAACGTGGTCCACGTACATCATATTTTTCTAGTAGGATAGGATCAACATAGCTCGCTGATGTACCATTCTCAGCTACCGCGCCGGCAGCAACACTTTGTTTCGAGTCGATTGTTATCATGGTCATAAGCTTCAGTTTATACCACCCACCGCGACCAAAATTGATATGGATCAACCACTACCAATATACATGCCAGATTTGAAATCTGGTGGCTATCCGAGTTAGCAAACTCCGCAACATGCCCAAATTATAAATACTCGGGGTAATCCTATAGGTAAATGTATGTACCCGATGTAACTGCATGTATCTGTTGATATTGGGGAATGATAGCGTAATTGATATAAATCAATATCTGGAGTGCTACCTCCGCTACCATTGACGCCATCAGATCAATTTACGACGTATCGCGATAATAAGGCAAAACAATGCTCTTAAACCCCTTAGAGTTGATGATAAACCCGAAGTATTCGTGGGCTAAGATAGCTGAAAAGCCAGCATCAGAATTCAAATCGGCCTCTGTATATCCACTTGTATTTGCGCTATTGCCCGCAGCCGCTTGGTACTTTGGCACCACGGATGTAGGTTGGACCGTCACCGATGGCAATGTTACCCGCTTAACCACAGACAGTGCATTTAAAATTGTTTGTGCGTTTTATAGCATTATGGTGATTTCTGTATTGGCTATTGGTTATAGCATTCACTGGATGTCAGATACATATAATAGTCGCTCGAGTATCAATAAAGGGATTGCGGTTGCTGGATTCACTGCGACGCCACTCTTCATCGCCGGCGTCAGTGGTATCTATCCCCTACTTTGGTTTGACCTCATACTAGGTATTCTTGCGCTCAGCTGGACAATATACTTGTTATACGTCGGCGTTCCGATCGTCATGCATATTCCCCAAGAGCAAGGATTTCTCTATGCCAGCGCTATCGTTGCGGTTGGCTTAGTAGTTTTCATTGCTATATTGGTTGCCACTGCCGTACTTTGGCAATGGGGATTTATGCCAGTCTTTACCAACTAACTCATTGTAGTTTAACCAATATTAGTTAAACCAGTATTTAGTACGCCGATATATCGTTGAGCAACATCATGTGCCTACCGCCAAATAATGAGCCGGTACGAGGGCGCCTCTGAATAATGAAGAGGTGCTCTAGGTAAATTAAATGGAAGATAGCATCAGGTCATTTTTTTATTTCAAACAAGAGAAAGCAGTATGAGTGAATCAATCCAGCCTGCCGCCGAAACACCAACCGCAGCCAAACCAGACTTTAAACCCGACTATAACTATAAGATTGTCAAGCAATTTACTATCATGACAGTCGTATGGGGCGTGGTCGGGATGGCTGTCGGAGTACTAATTGCAGCGCAACTGGCATGGCCACAGCTCAATTTTGATCTGCCGTGGATCAGTTTCGGCAGGCTTCGACCACTTCATACCAACGCGGTTATCTTCGCTTTCGGCGGCTGCGCGTTATTCGCCTGCTCCCTATTTGTGGTACAACGCACTTGCCAAACAAGATTAATATCCGACAGACTAGCGAGTTTCGTTTTTTGGGGTTGGCAATTAGTTATTCTACTGGCAGCCATCAGCCTACCCCTCGGCTACACTAGCGGCAAAGAATATGCAGAGCTCGAATGGCCGATCGATATCCTAATTACCATTGTGTGGGTGGGCTATGCAATCGTTTTCTTTGGCACCATTGTAAAACGTCGCACTAGCCACATCTATGTTGCCAACTGGTTTTTTGGCGCCTTTATCATTACCGTCGCGGTTCTTCACATTGTCAACTCGATGGCGATACCTGTAACCGCAACAAAGTCTTATTCTGTCTTTGCCGGTACTATTGATGCGATGGTACAGTGGTGGTATGGGCACAATGCCGTAGGTTTCTTCTTGACGGCAGGCTTTCTTGGCATTATGTACTACTTTGTACCAAAACAAGCAGAGCGCCCAGTTTACTCATACCGCTTGTCTATAGTTCATTTCTGGGCACTCATCTCCATTTATATTTGGGCCGGACCACATCACCTACACTACACAGCATTGCCAGATTGGGCACAAAGTTTAGGGATGATCATGTCGCTGATTCTACTCGCGCCGTCATGGGGCGGTATGATCAACGGGATTATGACACTGTCAGGTGCGTGGAATAAATTGCGTACCGATCCGGTACTACGTTTTCTCATTGTTTCCTTATCGTTTTACGGTATGTCAACCTTCGAGGGCCCAATGATGTCAATTAAATCGGTTAATGCCCTATCCCACTACACCGATTGGACTATAGGCCATGTACATTCCGGGGCGCTAGGTTGGGTAGCGATGGTATCTATAGGCGCCGTTTATCATCTTGTTCCAGTGATTTTTGCACAGCCAGCTATGTACAGCGTTGCCTGGATTAACATTCATTTCTGGTTATCGACCATTGGCACCGTGCTGTATATCTCGTCAATGTGGGTTAACGGCTTAATGCAAGGACTTATGTGGCGCGCCTATAACGCCGACGGCACGCTGACTTACAGCTTTATCGAATCCGTTCAAGCTAGCTATCCCGGCTATGTCTGCCGCTTTATCGGCGGTGCTATTTTCTTTGCCGGCATGGTGCTGATGGCCTACAACGTGTGGAAGACGATTACCCAACCGTCTGATCAAGGAGCAAGCCGCCTCGATAACACCTACACTAAGCCCGCAGCACAAGGAGTCTAACTAATGAATCATGAAGTTGTTGAAAAAAATATTGGCATTATGATGATACTCATCGTTGTGGCTATCAGCTTTGGCGCGCTGGTTGAAATTGTCCCCCTGTTTTACCAGGCTGAAACGACTGAACCAATAGACGGATTAGAGCCGCTACCGGCATTAGCACTAGAAGGCCGTGATGTTTACATTAGAGAGGGTTGTAACACTTGCCATTCACAAATGATTCGTCCATTTCGCTCTGAAACCGAGCGCTATGGACACTATTCCGTTGCTAGTGAGCATGTCTACGAACACCCTTTTCTGTGGGGTTCAAAACGTACCGGGCCTGATCTTGCTCGAGTTGGTCAACGCTATAGTGATGAATGGCACCGGGTTCATTTAATCAATCCAAGAGATGTGGTACCCGAATCCAATATGCCGGGATTCCCCTGGCTCGCAAAAAATACAATTAACGGCGATGAAACCCCTTTAAAAATGGCTGCTCTTAGAAAAGTAGGAGTGCCTTACACAGATGAAGACATCGCCGGCGCCAAACAAGCTGTCGCTAATCATACGGAGCTCGATGCAGTAGTCAGTTATCTTCAACAGTTGGGCACTCTAATTAAACATACTAGGTAACACATTATGGAATTCGACATTAATACATTAAGAGGCTTATTCACGCTGCTGCTAATGATCGGCTTTGTCGGCATGACAGTGTGGGTCTTTAGCCGTAAACGCAAAAGTTATTACGAGCGTGCTGCAGAACTACCTTTTATCGATGACAAACATAATCAACTGCCTTAAGCGGGCCTAATTGAGGTAAATCATGTCCAATTTCTGGAGTTTTTGGATCATTTCTTTAACGGTTCTCACCCTCGTGGGTACTATTTGGCTGTTATTTGCCAATCGCAAATCCAGTTATCGATCTAGCCAAAATGGCTTAAACCAAGCAGGCGAGCCACCTACCACGGGACATAGCCATGACGGTATTGAAGAATATGATAACCCATTGCCTGCTTGGTGGCTTAATCTATTCCTTGGTACCATTTTATTTTCTGTGATATATCTTATTTTGTTTCCCGGTCTTGGCAGCTTTCCTGGATTACTTGAATGGACTCAAGAGAAATCCTGGCAGAGTGCCGTGGATACGGCAGAACGTCAATTTCAACAACAATTCAAAGCCCTGAGCCAAACTAGCATTGCCGAGCTCGCACAAAATAAAGAAGCAATGCGAATGGGCCAACGTCTATTTGCCAACAATTGCGCCGCCTGTCATGGCTCAAATGCCCGTGGTGCCGTTGGCTTTCCTAATTTAACCGATGATGCATGGTTATGGGGTGGAAGCGCAGAAGCCATTAAAACCTCAATAGCAGACGGCCGCACGGGTAGTATGCCAGCCTGGGGCAGCATTTTAAACGACGAGCAAATTACACAGGTGACTGACTACGTAGTCTCACTATCATCAACTGAAAACACATCAGAGTCGACCGAAGGCAAAACCGTCTTCCAAACCTATTGTGCCGCCTGTCATGGTGCCGAAGGTCAAGGTATGACGGCCCTAGGCGCGCCAGACCTAACTGACACGGTATGGTTATATGGCGGCAACCCAGAAGCGGTAAGAGCGTCTATTGAGTTCGGCCGTAGCGGCAAAATGCCGGCGCATAAACCGCTAATTAGCGCAGAGAAAATTCATATTCTTAGTGCCTATGTATACAGTCTCTCTAACTAACAAATTACCCGTACCTGTCCAGGGTAATACAGTATCTTTGCCATCATGTTTAGCTATCTTGGTTGCTCACTATGACAAATGCTCGTTCAAGTCGTTCCGATAATCTTATAGAGGTGGCCAACGTTGCCCCCGCTGAGGTATCTGAACTCGACCTTTACCAAAAACGAGAGAAAATCTATACACGCAAGATAGAGGGATTTTATCAGCGCATTCGACTCTTTACCGGCTGGCCACTATTAACCGGCTATTTCGTATTGCCATGGTTACAATGGGATGGCCGCCAAGCAGTGCTATTTGACTTACCTGCCCGCCAATTTCACATATTAGGTTATACATTTTGGCCACAAGATTTCGCACTACTAGCGTGGATATTGGCATTGGCAGCATTCCTACTCTTTTTCGTTACCACCATTGCCGGACGTCTTTGGTGTGGCTATACCTGCCCGCAAACAGTTTGGACAGCTATCTTCATGTGGATAGAACAAAAAACAGAAGGTAGTCGCAATCAGCGTATTAAACTGGATAAGATGCCTCTCAGTATAGAAAAAGTCAGGAAGAAGGCAGCTAAGCATGGAATGTGGTTGGCAGTAGCCTTTGCTACTGGTTTTACCTTTGTCGCCTACTTTACAACAGCCCGTCAGCTAATACACGATTTTCTGTCATTTGATCTCCATCTTGTTACCCTGTTCTGGGTATTTTTCTTCACCGCTGCCACCTATCTCAACGCAGGTTGGTTGCGCGAACAGGTGTGCATGTATATGTGCCCATATGCGCGATTTCAGTCAGCTATGTTTGATGAAAATACCCTAATCGTATCGTACGATGCGGCCTACGGAGAACCGCGCGGTTCACGCAAACGTGTGTTAGCCAATCAACAAGCTAACGCAGATACATCATCCACAGCACAGCTCACTCCCACCAAACCTCAGGATGGTTTAGGTGCATGTATCGACTGCAAGTTATGTGTGCAAGTTTGCCCGACTGGCATTGATATTCGTAATGGTCTGCAATATCAATGCATCGGCTGCGCACTTTGTGTCGACGCTTGCAATGCGATTATGAACAAGATGGGCTATGAACCCAATCTTATCAGCTATACCACTGAAAATCGTCTCAACGGCAAACAATCTAACATCATCCGTCCAAAGGTTGCCGTGTATGCCACTGCGATCATCGTCATGTTTAGCCTTATCGCCAATGCGCTGATAACTCGGCTACCACTAGATGTTGATGTCGTCCGCGATCGCCATCAGCTTTATCAGGAAACTGACAATGGCCAAATTCTCAATAGCTACCTGGTTAAAATTCTCAACAAAGACCAAGCCAATCATACTTACTCATTATCCGTCGAAGGACTAGATAGTGTCGCCATCGAACTAACACAAAAAGGCCTTAACCACAACAATTTGGTGATAAACGCAGGCAACATGCTGGTATTACCATTGACATTAAGCATAGCGAGAGACCAGCTTAACGGAGCACAAAAAACCATTCATTTCGTTGTTACCCAAAAAGACAAACCTGCAATCACCATCAAAAGCGAAAGTCGCTTCCTCGGACCATTTGGTACCGCGCAAGGCTACTCAACCAATCAAGGCACTAAACAAACGAGTCAATTTAAACGAACCAACATTGCCGATCACTATTCGCCGCTAAGTAAGGTATCACCGTCATGACAACAGCAGATGCTATCAGAAAAAATATTATCAACGTTAACACGACTCAAGATAATACTATGATGAACACGACACCGTGGTACCGACAATTCTGGCCTTGGTTTCTGCTGATATTGCCTCTAACGGTAGTTGTGGCCGGTATCATAACGATTATCATTGCAGCTACCAACCCTCCTATGCTAGTTGCTGCGGACTACTACAAGCAGGGATTATCAATTAATCGTGATTTGCGCTCAGAAAAATATAGCGCGGCACTTGAATTGGTAGCTTCCCTGCAGGTGAATCAAGCAACCAACGAAATTGAATGTCGTCTGAATGGCAACGCAGACTTCACCCCGCCAAACGAACTGATTTTGTCCCTGCATCATCCTGCTGACAAACAATACGATCACACAATAACGCTACGACAGAAGCAAGATGGCGACTATCGAGATGGCCACTTTTATATAGGGCAACTGAACGACCACAGTTTACATCGCTGGTATATCACTATATCCCCTCAGATTGACAACGAGCAACGCTCTTGGTTACTTCGGGGCGTGCTACCTAACCGAGAGCACAACACCAACAACGCAGCAATTCAAATAGTATTAGGTTATCCAGACAACCAAGCACCGCATCCGATGCCAACTCAAAACACTAAGCAGGTCATGTAATGTCTACTGCCCAAAGCTGCTTTCATTGCAATCTGCCTGTACCCGCAAACAATCCTTGGGTCAGCGAAATCAATGGTGAGCAATGCTCGTTTTGTTGTCCTGGTTGTCTCGCCGTTGCTAATACGATACAAAGCGTGGCAGGTAATGATTACTACCGGTTACGTAGTGGGCCAGCCGCAACCTATGACTCTCAACTATATGATTCCCAAATAAACGACTACAGTCAGTATGATGAAACAACAGTGCAACAGTCATTTATACGTCAGTCTGATAACGTTAGTCAGGCGGAGCTATTAGTTGATAACGTCCACTGTTCAGCCTGTTGTTGGCTGATTGAAAAAGTAATCAATCAACTACCTGGGGTCACTCATTGTAACCTTAACCTAAGCCAGAAAAAGCTATTTGTCGAATGGCAGCAACAAATCACGCCGCTGAGCAAAGTACTTTCTACCCTAGCTAGTATTGGCTATCCGGCAAAACCATTCTCCGCGACAGAATTGAATCAGCAATATCACAAACAATCACGACAATTACTGATTCAAATTGGTATTGCAGGTATCGTCATGATGCAAGTCGGCATGTGCTCGTTAGCATTCTACGTCAGCGACGTCGAGAACATCAGCCAAGCGTCACAGCAGCTATTACGCTGGTATAGCCTACTCTTAACCGCATTCATGCTGCCACTGGCCGCCCATACATTCTATCGCAACGCCTGCAACAGTTTACTACAGTTACGTCTATCTATGGATGTACCTGTTGTTTTGGCAATAACTGCTGCTTTTATTGTTAGTGTTTACGTTGTCGTACGCGGCCACGGGGATACCTATTTCGAATCCATTAGTATGTTTGTCTTTTTTTTACTGATCGCGCGTTTTATTGAGTTACGCTCTCGACATGACAACACATTGTGGCAACATGACAAGCTCCAACCCACCGTCTGCACTAGACGGCTACCCAACCAGAAATATGACACCATCGCTGTGCAACATGTTAAGCCCGATATGGAACTCTTAGTCAGAGCGGGCGATACTGTACCCGTTGATGGCATCGTTACAGAAGGCCATGCCCTGCTAAATGAATCAAGCCTTAATGGCGAATTCTTACCGGTGTCAAAGTCAAATGGCCATATTGTTTATGCAGGTACCATTTTACAAGAAGGCCAACTCCACATTAAAGCCCGCACCAATGTGCAAGAGAGCCAACTCGCACATATACAACGCTTGGTCGACAAAGCACTGGCTATAAAATCACGCACAGCGAATGCAGCAGACCAGGTAGCGCGATATTTTACCGGCTTTATTTTAACAGCAGCGGGAACCACCGCCATCGTTTGCAGCTACCTTAACACCGAAGATTTATTACCTAGGGTACTCGCCGTACTCGTAGTGAGTTGCCCGTGCGCGTTAGCACTAGCCACACCCAGCGCAATAACTGTTGCCAATCGCGCATTACAGAAAATAGGGTTGTTTGTGATTAAGCCGAACGTTATTGAACGTCTCAACGGGATCACCGATCTTATCATCGACAAAACAGGTACAGTGACAGTGGGTGAATTGACATTGGGCGAGGTGCAGTGCGCCCCAGCATCACCGGTCAACAAATCAGCTTGTCTCAATATCGCTAGCGCCCTAGAAACGTTGTCTGAACACCCTATAGCTTCAGCATTTCAAACAGCAGCTAATACGACCTTAAAAGCTGAAAAAGTTCAAGTTGTACCCTGCGAAGGGGTCGAAGGTACCATAGCCCACCAACGCTATCGCTTAGGCAGCAAGTTATTTTGCCAACAGTGGCACGCCCAGTCCACGTTATATCATGAAGAACAAACCGAGCCTGGCAGCATGTTAGTTTGGCTAATCTCGGAAAAGGATGTACTGTGTCGTTTTGAGTTGCGTGATAAGGTCCGCACCGGCGCCCATACCCTAATGCACCAGATACAATCGATGGGTATCTATACCCATCTGCTCAGTGGCGATACTGTCAATGCTACCGCATATATTGCCGAAAAACTCAATATCGATTCCTTTTGTGCCGAACAAAAACCAGAAGACAAACTCCTTTACTTACGTCAGCTGAATGATCGGGGGCGACGCATCCTAGTGTTAGGTGATGGTCTTAACGATACTCCCATGTTATCGGCTGCGACTGTCTCGGTGGTTATGCCAAACGCCAGTGATTTCGCCAAAACTCAGGGCGATATCGTATTGACGGCTAAATCATTACAACCGGTTGCCGCACTAATATCCCATGCAAAACGAACCAGACAAGTCATTTATCAAAATCTTATGTGGGCATTACTGTACAATATTACCGCGATACCATTGGCAGCTATGGGACTAGTCCCGCCCTACTTGGCTGCGTTAGGCATGTCTCTCAGTTCAATCTTTGTTGTCCTGAATGCCGCACGCCTACGGTCAAGTAAAGGCATGAACATTCATACAAGCCAATCCAACAATAACGATGATGTTATTCAGCTACCGCAGGAGGTGATGACTGATGCAAAGCCTATTTTTGTTAATCCCCATCGCGCTACTATTTAGCTTAGCGGCGATAGCACTATTCTCGTGGGCTGTGCGATCGGGCCAGTATGACGATTTGGAAAAAGAAGCCACGTCGATCTTATTTGATGACGATGACAGTGATGATAACTTAGTATGATTGATCCTATCTCTTTTAGTACCGCTTTTATGTTGGGACTGTTAAGTTCTACTCACTGTATCGGTATGTGTGGCGGCATCGCGATGGCGATGGCCTTGCAGCCAGAAACCGCACGAATTATTGGGCCCGATCAACCTAACCCAGCAATACGATGGCAACAATGGACTTCACGACTCACGATTCCGCTGATGTTTAATAGCGGTAGAATCAGTTGCTACGTAATATTGGGCGTGTTATTTGGTGCAATAGCCTATTCTCTAGCAGACTTACTACAACCTGTGTCCGATATATTACGCTCTATTTCCGGTTTTATACTGGTGGCGATGGGACTCTACATCGGTCAATGGTGGCTGGGGATATCGCGGTTGGAACAGGCAGGCAGCAAAGTTTGGCAGTATGTTCAGCCTTTAACTCGGCACCTGATGCCTATAAAGACAGTACAACAGGCTTACTGTTGCGG
>JANQMK010000057.1 GCA_028280085.1 Pseudomonadales bacterium | reverse complement strand
ATGGCGACGGTGCTGAAAAAAACCGAGGCATTTGATAAATTAATTGTAGCTGTGGGTAGGCGGCCTTATACCCACGGGCTTTTGTCAGGTGATTCTGGGGTTGATCTTGACGAAAGGGGTTTTATTTACGTTGACGACTATTGTACGACCAGTGCACCGGGTATATATGCGGTTGGCGATGTTGTCCGGGGGCCTATGCTTGCACATAAAGGTACAGAAGAAGGTGTTATGGTGGCAGAGCGAATAGCCGGGCAGAAAACGGCTATGAATTACGATATTATCCCCAGCGTTATTTATACGCACCCCGAAGTTGCCGCGGTCGGCAAAACTGAGGAGCAAGTAAAAGCCGACGGAGAACCCTATAAAGTTGGTGTGTTTCCATTTGTTGCCAGTGGTAGGGCCTTGGCTGCCAATGATACGGACGGCTTTGTGAAAATCATTGCGCATGAAGAAACTGACCGCATTTTGGGTTGCCATATCGTAGGTCCTAGCGCAGCTGATCTTGTGCAGCAAATTGCTATTGCAATGGAGTTTGGATCCAGTGCAGAAGATATTGGGATGACGGTCTTTGGTCATCCTACTTTATCAGAAGCTGTGCACGAAGCTGCATTAGCTGCGAATGGTCATGCCATTCATATCGCTAATAAAAAGCCACGCAAGAAGAAGTAGCTAGAAGTTGACGTGTTTTTTGGTCTATGAGTCTGATTGTGTTTCGTTATACGGCAGTAAAAAGGTAATACAGTAATCAACGCAGTATATAGGTGCTAGATATAGGTGCTAGGAGATGATGCTGTTAGGGGATAGCGCATTCTTAATTGTGTTGTAATGGCACTATCAAAAAATGAAAGGGCTTTTTATAGCCCAAAGGATGGTAATTGACATGAATCTTCATGAGTATCAGGGTAAACAGCTATTTGCAGAATACGGGTTGCCCGTATCCAAAGGCGTTGCTTGTGACACGGCTAAGCAGGCGGCAGAGGCAACCACCGAAATTGGCGGTGACAAGTGGGTTGTCAAAGCACAAGTGCATGCTGGCGGTCGCGGCAAAGCGGGCGGTGTAAAATTGGTGACGAGCAAAGAAGATATTGAAGATTTTGCCCACCAGTGGTTGGGCAAAAATCTTGTTACCTACCAAACAGATGAAAATGGCCAACCTGTCAGTAAGATTTTGGTTGAGTCTTGTACCGATATTGCAGATGAGCTCTATTTAGGCGCTGTTGTTGACCGCTCTACTCGTCGTATCGTATTTATGGCGTCGACTGAAGGTGGTGTTGAGATAGAAAAAGTTGCCCATGAAACGCCTGAGAAAATACTCAAAGCCACGATCGATCCATTGGTTGGCGCCCAACCCTATCAAGGCCGCGAGTTGGCGTTTAAACTGGGATTACAAGGTGACCAGATCAAACAATTTGTCACTATTTTTCTTGGCTTGGCTAAGTTGTTTCAAGAAAAAGATTTATCCCTTATTGAAATTAACCCCTTAGTGGTTACAGCGCAAGGCGATCTGCTATGTCTTGATGCCAAAGTTAGTATTGATAGCAATGCCATGTATCGCCACCCCGAATTGAAGGAAATGCATGATCCCAGCCAAGAGGATGCGCGCGAAGCTCACGCCGCCCAGTGGGAGTTGAACTATGTTGCTCTTGATGGAACTATTGGCTGTATGGTTAACGGTGCTGGTCTCGCTATGGGAACGATGGATATTGTCGCTTTGCATGGCGGTTTTCCCGCGAATTTTCTTGATGTTGGTGGTGGAGCGACGAAAGAACGGGTGACCGAAGCGTTTAAAATTATTTTATCTGATGTCAACGTTAAGGCGGTGTTAGTCAATATTTTTGGTGGTATTGTAAGGTGTGATCTTATTGCCGAGGGCATTATTGGCGCCGTTGAGGAAGTTGGTGTTAAGGTGCCAGTTGTGGTCCGTCTTGAAGGTAATAACGCAGAGTTAGGGGCTAAGACATTAGCTGATAGTGGTCTCAATATTATTGCTGCCACTAGTCTCACAGATGCCGCTCAGCAAGCGGTTAATGCGGCAGGAGGTAAATAATGAGTATTTTAATTGATAAAAATACTAAGGTAATCTGTCAGGGATTTACGGGTTCACAAGGTACGATGCATTCGGAGCAGGCAATTGAGTATGGCACCAACATGGTTGGTGGTGTTACTCCCGGTAAGGGTGGGCAGACTCATTTGGGTTTACCTGTTTTCAATACTGCCGCTGAAGCCGTTGCCGCAACTAGCGCAGATGCGTCTGTTATCTATGTTCCTGCACCCTTTTGTAAAGATTCAATACTGGAGGCGGCTAACGCCGGTATTAAGCTGATTGTCTGTATTACAGAGGGCATCCCAACCCTCGATATGCTGGTGTGTAAAGTACGTTGCGATGAATTGGGCGTTGTTCTTATTGGGCCCAATTGTCCTGGCGTGATTACTCCGGGTGAATGTAAGATTGGTATCATGCCCGGCCATATTCATTTACCGGGTAAGGTGGGTATTGTCTCTCGTTCTGGTACCCTAACCTATGAAGCAGTCAAGCAAACAACAGATGCTGGCTTTGGTCAGTCGACCTGTGTCGGTATTGGTGGAGATCCTATTCCGGGCTCAAATTTTATTGATATCTTGCAGCGTTTTCAGGAAGATTCTGCGACTGAAGCCATCGTAATGATCGGAGAGATAGGTGGTACAGCGGAGGAAGAAGCAGCCGCTTATATTAAAGATAATGTAACTAAGCCAGTGGTGTCCTATATTGCAGGTGTGACGGCGCCTAAGGGTAAGCGAATGGGACATGCGGGTGCTATTATTTCCGGTGGTAAAGGCACGGCAGATGAGAAATTTGCTGCGCTAGAAGACGCTGGTGTTAAGACGGTGCGTAGTTTAGCCGAAATTGGCAATGCATTGGCAGAGGTAACCGGCTGGTCTAAGGCGTAAAGAGAACTATAGCGGGTGTTTCTTACGGGGTTTCCTGAAACGGGTCAATAGCTGTTGCTCCTGTTAATTGTCGAGCTTATTCTGCAGGAGCTACAGTAAACCCTTCGACAAAAGGAAGGCTATAGAAAGCATCTGTATAAATAATTTGCCGGTCTGTTACCGTTAAGATGGCGCCATTGTTCTCCACCTCAGGTAGTATATATTCACTGATTAATCGGGGTTCGGGAGGGCTTGCTGTTGTTGGCTCCTCCGGCTCTACTATTTCTTCACTAGGTTCTGGCAGTAAATCATAGATTCGTATTGAATTATTGGAACTGGCGATTAGCGTATCTAGATTGAGCGCAGCGTAATTGCCCACGTCTGCGACGGTGTTAACTAAGTTAAGTCCGAGATCGTTAGTGTATTGATACAGCCTTAAATTGTTATCGTCACCAAGCACAAACAAGTAACCATCGTAGTAAAATATTGACTGGACCATATAGGTTAACTCAATCTGCGTTAACAGTTGATTTTCACCAAAAATAAAATGGTCATAGACTGTCATTGTGCCCCGATCGCGACTCACTATGATGCTATAGTCTACTGGAGGCGTTTCTTCTGGCTCGACAACGACCGAACTATTATCAACGGTAAAAAATAGAGGACCCTGGCTAACGTCACTCGGGGTTGATTGGCCTACTAGGCCGGCACTGTCTATTTGATGGAGTGAAAATGCGCCTGGCGCATTGAGTAAGGATACACCTAATAGCTCATTGCTAAACGGAAAGTAAAAAGCATTACCCAGTATTTGCCCCTGTCCAGACTGTAACAGAGAAAATTCCCAATCCTGTAGTGAGTAGACTTGTAGGCTAGGAAGTGATGGATTGCTGGTATTTAATGTGAGATACATGAGGTAGTGTGGCGTGTTTTCATCTTCGGCTTCTATCCAAATAACATGATCGTCACCGATACCAATGAGGTTGCCCGATAATACGAGGGAATTGTCACCCTCCGTTAAGCTATCGATTACTGCCGCGATATCATTGGTACTCGTGTACACTGAAGCTGAATCTAGAGTGTCTTGTAAGCAATAGACATCAAAACCATCTGTGGTAAAAGTTATGCCCAAGTTATCTATCGGTACTAGGTGATCGAGCGCTGTCACTGGTGCTGACACAGTACCGTCTGCGAAAGAGAGGTAATCTGCCAAACTGGCTTGTGCGAGCAATTGCTCTATCAGATCTTGGTACCAGTCAGCGGTTGGGATAAGGGCGCCTACATGGGCATCAGATTGCCAATGGAATAAATCAATTTCGTCGACCTTTGGGCTGATATTGATTGCAGGTGTTGTTTCAGTTGCCTCTACAACCACGCTGTATATATCGAGCCCTATCAGGGAGCGAGTGGCTTGGGCGATATTAGAAAAAATGTCGGTTTCATCTAAACCCATAGTAATTGCTGAAAGTTGCTGCTGATAAACCAGTTCACTCAGTGGCGATATGGTTGCAAGACCAGCGATTATGGAAGAGCCTGGTAACACTGCGTGTACCGTTATTTCTGGGCCCGGTGTAATAGTACTATCTGGATTTTCAATGGCTGAAAATTCCAATGTGGCAGTCAAGATATAGTTAGTTGTATCATCGACACAGCCATCAGGTATGGTGATAATAGCGTTATTATCGTTGATTGTTGGTGCAGTGCCGGTACACAGTGGCGCGCCTGGTGGTATACTAGTGGGGTTGCCATCGGGTTGCGCCAAACTGTTGATGGTAACGTTGATGCTATCCAGCCCGCTAAAGTCTACGGTAATTTGATTAGTGGCCAATGGCGTTTTCGTACTAATCTCAGTACGTGTTATTTTGGTTTGGCAGTCACTGATAGCGCTGCCCAACTCAGTCAATGAGACTTGGGTTGCTAGTGGTAGAACCATCGCGCCACTTGATATGGAGCGCCTTTGCATGGGGTTACCGTTACCATCGTTAGCGTTGGGAAATGGGTTAGTAGGAGTAGGGTTTGGTGTGTTTTCCTGGCTATTCTCATCGCTGGTATTTGGTGGTGAATTATCTTCGCCAACGGTAACTCCATCACCTTCTTGACCAATTTTGCAGGCGAACGAGGTAGTACAAAGCACGCAGATCAGTAGTAGCCGTAACGATCGGCAAATACTGCTTTTATGATGTAAGCTGTTGAGCAAAAAAAGACTCCTCTTGGCGTTATAGTAATGTGATGTTATCGCGAATGGCGATAATATTACTAGGTCACCTATGAATAAACTCTAAGAACATAAGACTTTCAATAGTACAAAGCTCTATATAAAAACCCGTTACCAATAACGCTAAATTCAAGTTGCTGACTTTGATATTAAATTAGTGATATTAAACTTAAAACCTCAAATCAACATTCTCAAATCAATATTATAGTATCTAGGGCACCTCCTCATTATTCAGAGGTGCCCTAGGATTATGCTACTGATAATCGAGATGGCATTTGGCAACTATTGTCAGTTTAAGGATAATTCAACTGTTCGCTATAAAGCATCACGCAGGTCACATTTTTAGAATGCCAAAATACAATATATAGAAAAATGAATAAATATCTTGTTTGCCAGCCATTATCCAAAGGTGCCCTTGTTATAACGACAGGGGTTATAACGACAAAGAATATTTTCCATTGCTGTTAGAAACGATAATGAATGGCGGCAGTTTAGCTCTCAATACTGCTAATTTTTGCGGTCCCTGGGGTATTAGATTAGCGCCAATTGCGACTGCTTTGCTAACTCAGCGGGAAAAGCTGGCAGATCTGCTATCTCAGTCACTTGTCGTTGCAACAGCTGGTGGAATTGTCGTGCTACAAGAGGAGCTTCGATATTGTTTGCCGTATGTATAAAAACATAGGGAGTTTTACCTTCATTGATCCATTGAGCAACCTTTATCGACCATTGTTCAAGATAAGGTCTATTGATGGTAAAATCTGGATGGCTGATAAAACGAACCATCGGTTGATTTGCAAGGGCATAAGCGTGTACCGGCAGTCGAGGCTTTTTTTTCTGCGCAGGGATGATGGCAGGCGTGTTTGGCTTGGCTTTAAATAATCCTCGACTGTCAAAACAGGTGCGATTGATATTGTGTGAATGAAGTAAATGATTGAGCCGCTTTTCGTTGCTTGCCTTGTCAAAAAAATCAAGATGGCGCACTTCAACACAATGTTGATGATGAGCTGACAGTTGTGCAATTAAGCTCTTCAACGCATCTATATCTTGACCGGAGAAGCTTGGAGGCAGTTGAATATGCACCAATCCTACCTTGTCATTTAAACGTTCGATAGTTTGGTAAAAGCTTGTTAATTCCCTACTGACACTGACTAATCGATTATCATGGGTAATGGTCTTAGGCAATTTTAAGCAAAAGCGGAAATCAGCATGTGAGTCTTTTGCCCAGCGTTTTAGGGTTTCTTCTCTTGGTAGACCATAAAATGATGTATTGCCTTCGACTGAGTTAAAAACCGCCGAGTATTCCGTTAAGTGCTCGTGATGTTTGGCATCTTCAGAAAATAGAATACCTTTCCAGTTTGCCAAATTCCACACAGGACACCCTAAGTGATATCGATTTAACGAGGACTGTCGATTAGCGGACATGTTTTGCATGAGAGTTCGTTTATTTTTTTTTACTAATATATTTACTATACGTTTACTAGAGCATCTCCTCATTATTCAGAGGTGCACTCGGTATACTATGACTTGGGCTGTTGACTATAGCAAAATACGATGTCGTTTTTAATATATTTGCGGTCGGCTTGGGAATAGTAATTATCAGTAAATAAGTGAACTAACTTTGTACTCCTAGCAGGAATAAGAATTGTTATTTTCTAAATCTGTTAGCCAACGTCATTGATTTAAAGTCATTTTTTTGTTTCTGTTTGATAAAATGGCATGATTCCCAAAAATAGTAATCTGTTTGTTTTGCTTAGTTTTTTCAGTTAAATGGCGGTAGAGATTGTAATTGATTTTAGATATTTGAAATTTATCGTGGATGATTTCAATTTTGTTAGTTAGTATTGCAGTACTGGTACCTACGTAGCTAGTTCTCGTTCTCAGGTTATTATTCTAGTGGTGATTACTCTCTGTGTGACTATAACTTTAAGTGGCTATGATTCTACGTGATTTTGGTTCTATGTAATTTTATTTCTGTGTGGTTTTGATTCTGTGTGACTATAACTCTGGTTAGATCTGGTTAAAACTATATCCGAAATTATAATTGCAACCTTAGTTAGAGTACTTAATATTATTCTCATGGTGAACTGTTGTATGGATTAACACAACACTATAACAACATAAATTTAACCTAGCCCGTAATTACTGTAGGGGCTTAAATGTGTAGCTTTAAGAAGAGATTTAATCGATATCAGCATGGTTGGCATACTGAAGAGTAAAAAAATAATAGATAGCAAGTTATGAAAGTATGGATCATGATGGATGCGATTTGTTCCTGATATTCGTGTTGTAGAAAATATACGTTGTCTAAAAATAGTATCCTAATGGTTGGTTTGTATCAGTCGTTGCTTTCGCTGTTAGCTAATAGGAAAGGGAAATTTTATGAAGAAATCAGGTGCTTGGTTAGTTAGGTATGCTCTCGAGCAAATCGGAGTAAGGCATACCTTCGGCATTCCTGGTGTGCATAACACCGAAATTTATGATGAGTTAAACAACTCCGAGATAATCCAACCGATTCTCGTGACCCACGAATGTGGGGGGGCTTTTATGGCTGATGCCGTCAGTCGAACGAGCGATAGTATTGGTTGCTTAATTGTGGTACCAGCAGCTGGTATTACTCACGCCGCTAGTGGTATTGCTGAAGCCTTTCTCGATGGAATTCCGATGCTGGTTATTTCTGGTGGCGTGCGTACCGACGGTATGGCCTATCAATTACATGATATGGATCAACATGGGCTCATGGCCCCGATTACTAAAGCGACCTATAAGATTGAGAGGCAAGACCAAATTATTGATACCATTTATCGGGCCTACGAGCTGGCTATTGGTGGAGAGCCGGGACCGGTTTTTATTGAGGTGCCTGTTAACATTAGCTTGTTTAGAGATGAAGTGGGCGAAATCTTGCCCTATCACGCTAAAAATACTATGGAAGAATTTAGCCCCATAGGTGGTAGAGAACTGCTAAGAAAAGCGGCGATTAAGTTATCTGAAGCTGCTAATCCGGGAATTTTTGTTGGTTGGGGGGCAGTGGACGCGACAGCGGAGACAAAAGCGATTGCTGAATGGTTGGCTGCGCCGGTATCGACTACGTTACAAGGATTGAGTGCTTTTCCAACTAAGCATCCGCTACATACGGGAATGGGCTTTGGTCCCGCTGCGGTATCGGCCGCTCGAAATGCTTTTAAACAATGTGACTGCTTATTGGCAGTTGGTACTCGATTTAGTGAAATACCTACGGGTAGTTTTGGTTGCGAAGTACCAAAAAATTTGATCCACATTGACATTAACCCGGCTGTGTTTGATGCCAATTATCCGACAGCGGTTGCCATCCAAGGGGATGCCAAGATTGTTTTAGCAGAGCTGTATAATGAATTGTGCCAGATCATGCCATCACCGCGCGATAGCAATATTTTGCAGCAAAAAATTGCTAGTGATAAAGCAGATTATAAAAACGAGTGGTTGGTGCATAATGTCAGAGATAAGGTTAATCCGGCCCGACTATTTCACCAGCTTGATAAAAAGGTGGGCGATGATGTAATCATTGTCGCCGATGACGGTAATCATACTTTTTTAACCGCTGAGTTGATGCCTATTACCAAGCCGCGTTATTATATTTCGCCGACCGATTTTAACTGTATGGGATACTGTGTACCAGCGGTTATCGGCGCCCAGCTAGCGAACCCACAAGCATTGGTGTGCGGTATTGTGGGTGATGGTGCTTTTTTAATGACGTGTATGGAGTTAATAACGGCTGTCTCAATGAATATGGCCCCCATCCTATTTGTTTTTAGTGACGGTGAGTTGTCACAAATATCTCAGACACAGGCGCTGCCGTACAACCGTAAAACCTGTACGGTACTGGGGCCGTTGCGAGCGGAAGGTATTGCAATGGCGACAGGAGCAGAGTTTCTTTACATGGCAGATAATCGGCAAATTGATGCTGTATTAGATAACGCGTTGCAGCTCGCTACCGGCGATAAGCCGGTCATTGTCGATGTTAATGTTGATTATTCAAAACAAACCCAGTTTACTAAAGGCATCGTTGGCACTAATTTGAAACGTTTCAGTTTAAGTGATAAAGCGAGATTCATTGGTCGGGCTGTCAAACGCAAAGTAATTGGTTGATACTACGTGCTTTATACTTTTCGTGTTAGCGTTAGTCGAAGATTCTCTAGGTCGGTATATCTTAGGTCGGTATATCTTAGGTCGGTATATATAGAAAGGAGTGAACCGGTGGCGGGTGCTGTTGTCGCCACTTGGTAAACTGGTTTCGCATTTGCCTACCAAAGGACTAGCTTTTTGCTATCAACTCAATTATTTCATGACTCAACTAATTATGACTTAACTGATTATGACTTAACTACGTTGTCAACATATTTATCGACGTTTTCAACATAGGTATTGGCAGCTTGTAAGTATCCGCCAGCTTTGTTAGTAGTTACTGTATTTGATCTAGCCTTAGATACATCGCTATGTTGCCACCGTTCTACAACTTGTCGGCTGCGTGCCCATATTTAGGTCGTCTGCGAACGTTATCCCGTTGGGGGATTGGGTTGTACATTGAAAGGCCAAAGTCGGGTTGGAAAGCAACACGCAGATAATGCTAATGAGGCGTTAGTCATTAATAATACCGCAAAAAATCCTCAAAACTGGCAAAAACTATCAAAAGCGTTAACAAAACTACACAAAGTGCTAGTGCTGCCGAAGAAAAAAGTAAATACACTTACTAAATTCATTCGATGCCGCTATGAGTGTTTTTGGTTCAGCCGCATTCAGCTGGATTCTCGGGTAACAGCTCAAGGCCAGCATTGGCATGTAGAATTAGAATAAAGGTCAATTGGAGATAAAATCAAGGAGCATGTATGTCAGATTCAGCTTCAACCGTTGGAAGAAAAGACACTCCCGAACAGGCCGAATTTCGTCAGTATTGTAAAACCTGGCTTGCTGATAACACGCCACCCCCTGCAACTATCAGGTTACCTCAAACCCCACTAGAGATTATGACTGTCGATCAGCTCGACTATCTTTGTGCTTGGCAGAAATCTGCCTACGATGCGGGTTTAGTTGGCTGCGATTATCCGAAGGAATACGGCGGCGGCGGTCGCACCGATTGTCAGCGTGTTGCCAATGAAGAAATGTCCCGATGTGCGACGCCGTTTTTACCTAATTTGATTGGTCTGGGTATGGCGGCTCCAACCATCTATTATCATGCACAAGAAACGGTTAAGCGTGATCTTTTGCCTAAGTTATTTTCTGGAGAGGAAATATGGTGTCAGGGTTTTAGCGAACCTGGCGCTGGCTCTGACTTGGCGAGTGTGCAAACGTTTGCTGAGCGACAAGGTGATGATTGGGTTATTAACGGCCATAAAGTTTGGACTTCGTTGGCTCATTTTGCTAGCTGGATGATTTTATTAGTTCGAACAGATAAGACGCAAAAACATGGCGGACTATCTTACTTTGTGGTTCCCATTAAATCTGCGTTGGATAAAGGTGTCACGGTAAGGCCATTGATAAAAATGACCGGTGAGACTGGTTTTAACGAAGTTATCTTTGAAAATCTAGTAGTGAATGATATCTATCGTTTAGATGAAGTTGGTAAGGGTTGGGATGTCGCGATGACTACCTTATTGCACGAACGCAGTGCGGGGTCTTTGGTAACTCCTCAATCTGGCAATGCAAATAAAGGTAAGGATGGTGAGTCGAAGGGTGGTGTTTACGGTTTGCTACGCTTTGCCAAAGAAAGTTATCGCAATGGCAAGCCAACTGCACAAGATCCTGTTATGAGAGATAAAATTATGCAAATGGTCATTCGGATGGAAGGCCTAAAAGGGAACCAACGCCGTAACCGCGTAGCAGCCTTGTGTGACCATCCGATGCGGTTGGCACTGCAGAATAAATTGTTAGGTACTGAAATTATGCAGGACGCTTCAGCTATTGGACTCGAGATGGCTGGCGCGGGTGGTTCACTCTATCTTGGTGATGACAATGCGCCTGATGCCGCACTGTGGCCGCTTGCCTACATGAACTCCTTCGGTGGCACTATCGCGGCAGGAACCAGCGAAATACAGCGCAATATATTGGGGGAGCGTGTCCTGGGGCTGGCCAAATCAAAATGACCTCAGTTTTGCAATTCTGTCTAGATTAAAGTTAACGTGGGCCGGGTGGCTAGGAGAAATATATTATGGCACAGCCAAAAAATTATGGTTTTGGTGAAGAAGAGCAGATGTTGCGAGATTCTGCCCGTAAATTCTTTCAAGACAATATGCCGACAGATAAATTGTTTCAACTGGTTGCTGGCAATCCAGATCCGAATCGCGCACAGGAATGCCTGTGGGATCAATCTTTATGGCAGCAAATGGTTGAGTTGGGCTGGACGATGTTAGCGGTACCTGAACGAGCTGGTGGTATCGGGATGGGTAATGTTGCGG
>JANQMK010000034.1 GCA_028280085.1 Pseudomonadales bacterium | reverse complement strand
TGTCTTGATCGCAGCCTTGGTCTTGGTCTTGGCGATGAGTTTGTTTGCAATCCCTTGTCGCAATCTCATTGTGGGTTGCCATTTCCCAGCGACCATTTTAGCGTCGCAAACCCTCAGTCATCCACCGGTAAATCTCTTAAGTATTCCAGTGGACTCTTTAATATTGATATTCTTAATGCATTGCCTGGTCACTACAGTCTAGAGAGTGTGTTTAATCACAGAACCGGTTTTTCACCGGCTACACCTGTCTATTTTGAGCTTTCCGCTGAGATTCGCCCGACCACGTTGCCATTCGACGGGGGCGAATCTTTGGTAATATTCGATTTAGACAGCGGTCAGCGGGTTCCGATTAGTGCCCGCATGTCTTCATTGGTTGCTTCGTTTGGTGATGGCAACCTTATTGAAGCCTTTCCTAAAACGAGGTATGAGTTTGGCCACCGCTATATTGCCGTGGTGACAACTGAACTACAATCTAGATCAGGTGAGGACTTTGTTCGTCCCGCTGGTGTTATAGAAGCGACTGATCCAACGAATAGCAGTGGACTTGCCGCAACATATAAAAATGAAATCGAATTTTTACGAGACAACGGCATTATCGGGGACGAAATATTAACTTTTACTGTTTTTACTATTTCTGATGAGGCGTCAATCACTCAGCCCTTAATGGATGTAGCCGCGAGTACTGCTAACACGTCTGTCGAAATTGACCAAGTAGTTGCCGTGCCGTTACCGGCTCCTTTTAGTGGTTTGGTCACTGGTAGAATTAAGCTTAACACGGTTAATCCCAAGCGTTGCGCCGTAAAGTTGGATCTAAGCTGTGTTGAAGGTCATGAATGGACAAGGTTTCAATTATATCTTCCTACAAGAAACGCCTCTGCTTCAGTTCCCGTGATGATTCATGCTCACGGTATTGGCGCAGATAGGGGCACAAGTTTGTTGGTAGCTGTACCCAATGCGCGCAAAGGGGTTGCCACTGTGACGTTTGATCAACTGCATCACGGCAGCCGAATTCTTGACGGAAGCCTAGCAGATGTAACATCGGCGGGTAATCTAGATAAGCTCGTCAATATAATGAATCAGACTTCCGTTGATCTGCACATGCTATTACAAGCGGTTCAATGCTGCTTGGCAAATAGAGACTTTAATCAAGATTTGCCCTTTGGTCTCAATGCTAATTATCCGTTTGCCGAAATTAGCCCTGACAATATTTGGTTTGGTGGCATGTCTTTAGGCGGCATGTTTGCACCAAGCTTTTTATCGACGGTTCAGCAAAACGCTGTGAAGGGTGCTTTTATTCAGTTGTCCGCTGTAGGTGCGACCAATATTTTAACGCATTCAGGCTTATGGCATGATCGAGTGAATACCGCATTCGTTAAAACGCGTCCGTTGCGTAATATTATTCCTGAGTCTGCTACCCCTGCTGATGCAGCATTGATAGTGGCGTTAGTGCAACACTCCCTCGATTACACTGACGGCGTTAATTTCACGCAGTACCTGGTTGAATCATCTAGCCGTATAATGTTCGCCTACGCGACAGAGGATGAGGTTATCCCTTACGAAAGCTCGCAAACGTTAAGTGATCTTTTATCTTTACCGCATGTGTCACCTGGAACAGATAATCTACTAGAACACTTTGGGCAGGGGCATACCAGTTTGGCTATTGAATATGGCGTTTTTTCGAATCCGTTGATGCAGTTATTAGATCTTGAAATCAAGGGGCATGAAAGCTTTTTAAATCCAATCCATATTAGTGATTACGAAATGTGGCTTGAACATGTAGTAGTTGACTGAGCCTTTTTAACGTTCAAGTGATATTATCGGCTAGTGTTGTTGGTATTTCCTTATAGTTTATTTGTCGCTTCTGTAAACTTACTTTAATTTTAGTTGAGTTTCATGCCTTTAGTTTTACACCTCTAGTTCTAAAATTTTAGTTCTAAAGTACTGACATTCCCATAACCGTGACAGTTCCAAAATAGTGACGTACGCTGTTGCTGGCAACAAACTGGGTTTCAACGCTCACCATCTAAATCATCCCTTGGCTTTCGTCAAAGCATACTGCTTTATAACTATTGTTATAGGGTATCGTAATCTAAGACCTTCTTGCCGTAGAAACTCATATGAACCAGAACTACGTTGGGCGTCGTACTGAGCCTAATTGATAAACAAATATTTGGTTATTATTACACTTAACTCTGAGGTTTTGGCACGGTGGCGATCATTCAGATGTGTTTGGTATATAACATAGATTGACTGAGTATATAGCCATTATGTACATATTTTGTTTATTTGTTTTGAATATATCCGTTTTCCCGTAACTAATTTAAATGTATTTATATTTATGCGAGCTATATATTTACATTTTACTTATGTTAATTATACTTATGCGGCGATCCGGTTAATGGGCCGTCATTTTGAGATAACATAATGATAATCATATGATAGCCATAATTATAACATGGGACTAAAAACAGGGGATTAAGGAGAGTAACAATGCGCAAATTTATTATTGGAGCAGCACTTATTCTATCACCACTTGCTAATGCGGATTCTGGCGCAGGATGTGGCTGGGGAGAATCCGTCATGAACGGTCAGACTGGCTTGTTGCCACATTTATCGGCTGGTACTACAAACGGCACATCTGGCAATCAGAGTTTTGGTATGACATCAGGTACGGCCGGTTGTAATGTGGATGAGCCTATTGGACAAGCAGGTTTATTCATTAATTCCAATAAAGACCGGGTTGCTCGTGATATGGCACAAGGTCGCGGTGAAACCTTGGCTGCGTTAGCCGAGATTCTTAACATTGAGGCTAACGATAGAGAACTATTCAATGCCGTAACGCAGCAACATTTTGCTTCAATCTTTACCTCGTCTGAAGCGACCGGCAATAGCGTGATTGCTAATCTTCTCGAAGTGATTAAGACTGATGAAGTGCTTGCAAAGTATGTGAGCTAAGGTAGTTAGTTAATAATAACCTATTAGTCAGCTCAAGTTAGCGCTTTGCTAACATCGGCGGTTCAAAAAGGCAGTGCTTATTACAACAAAAGTGTAAGCGCTGCCTTTTACTATTAATTAATAATACTATTAAGATGTACCGCTTTTACCTCACTTTATTATTTTTTCTATCTATTAACTGCAGTTTAACCTTTGCTGATACAGGCAGGTATGGTGACCCATCTTATCTGGCCTATTTGGTAAATAAAGCTGAAAAGCTAAGATTGTACAATCACAAATCTTGGCATGCTCTTATTCATTTTCGCCCACAGGCTTTTCGATATAACAGTAGCCTTGGCGAGGCCGATGACGACGACTTTTACTTTGCCGATGACGGCAAAAAAAATCCTCAAACTGAACTTAATGCAACTTTAGCTGCGTTTTTTCAAGCTGACGCTGGTGATGACCACCCTCAATGCAAGTTTCCCGCGAGATTTTACTGGCTAAATAGTCTGTTGAAATTTGATTTTAAGCGAATGTCTAAAGTAAGCTGTCCAAAGTTTGATGCGTGGTTTGCAGAATTTAATGCTAATAGCGCTACTTTGGTTTTCCCTGCGAGCTATTTGAATAGTCCATCATCTATGTTTGGCCATACCTTTCTTCGTATGGACCCGCCAAATCAAACTGAGGCCAACCGCCTGCTGGCATATACGATGAATTATGCAGCCGATGTGAGTGCTTCGGAGGGCAACGTATCACTGGCTTATAAGGGAATATTTGGCGGATATCCAGGCATTGTTATTTTGTTGCCCTATCATGTCAAGGTGAAGGAGTACAATGATATTGAGAGCAGAGATATATGGGAGTACAAACTAAATTTATCGCCTGAGGAGATTGCGCAAATATCTCGCCATATATGGGAGATTAGCGAAATCAATTTTGACTATTTCTTTTTTGACGAAAATTGTGCTTACCGAATATTGGCCTTAATCGATATAGTGCGTCCTGAACTCGATATAATGCGCAATGTTCGTTATCGAGCCATACCTGCTGATACAGTGAGAGAGTTAGCGAGGGTGGATCTGATCGAGTCAGTTATGTATCGGCCTTCTATTTCAACCCAACTTAGAAACGCCATCCACCAAATGTCACCTGATCAGCAGCAGTTTGCGGAGAGAATTGTTAACGGCCGTTTAGCGCCGAATTCCACAGAGTTAAATCTGTTGCCTGTCCAACAACGTGCCCAGGTATTAGATTTTTCATTTGATTATTTACGCTATCGGTTAACTGAACTTGAGCACCAGGATGATATTAAGGCGGTTGAGAAATTAAAGTACGACATACTGGTCAGTCGAAGTGCAACCGGTAGGCAGGTTGGTTTTGAGTCCGTGCCTGTCCCAGCCGTGCGGGATGACCAGGGGCACGCGACGAGACGTGTGACACTTGGCTTTGGCCGGTTGGAGGCAACCAACTATGTTAATGTCACCTATCAGCCGGCATTTCACAGCTTAACCGATCCCCCAGGCGGATATATCAAGGGTGGACAAATCGAATTTTTTCATGCTGAACTTAGGGCCTATGCCAACGAGAAGATCGAACTAGAAACTCTAAAAATGTTCCATATTACTTCGCTGACACCGAGAGATTTATTCTTTAAACCTACTTCGTGGTCAGCTCGACTGGGCTGGCGGCGCCGTTTCAACCAAGAAGATCGTCCATTGGTTTTTAATCTATCTGGAGCGGGAGGTAATACCTACGAAGTGGGTAATAGTTTGCTTTTTGCTTTGGCGGGCTTAGATGTTGATCTTGGTAAAGAATTGAAGCGCGGCCATGATGTTGGTGCGAACTTAACCCTGGGATGGTTGAACTACGGCCAATTTGGTCAAGCTAAATTGAGCTTGAGCCATAATCGTTTTACCGTTGCCGACAAAAAACATTTTAATAACGTGCAGTTTGAGTATAGTTACAACATTGACAATAATAGTAGCCTCGGTTTCGCGATTGACCGAGGCAAAATAAGCGGAAAATACCGCACCGAATCACAAGTTAGCTTTAAGTATTATTTTTAGTACTAAACTAGAAATACGTAGCCGCATCGATAAAGAACTGTTTGGTTACTGCAGCCAGTGCGTCATATTCAGAGGGCGTAGAAAGGTTAACCCATATAAAAGGTAATATAGGTAACCAAAATAGTGAGTTTCGATTGAATTGGTAGTAGAGCGATTTCTGCATTTGGCCATCCTGATAAATGTCGTAGCGAACCTCATAGCCGTCTTCGAGAGACCAAGACGGAATGATGGTAAGAAATGAATAGGAGATGTAACCAAAGACTAGGGCTGCGCCTGAAGGGGCAATATTTTGAATATGAATTTCAACAAATGTTTCAGTGCCGGGTGCTTTTTCAGCACGCTCGACTTCTTTAAATGGCGCGAGGTCATTAAAGGACTCGGCGAGGTTCTTCTTACCGCTGAATATAGTTGAGCCAGATATTTTGTAATATAACTTATCATATGTTGTCGCGTTGTTTGAATCATCTATCGTGGGATAGCCCTTATAGGTAACGCAAGAAGTAAGGAAGAGAATTGGCAGGGTGAGGAGTAAAAGTTGTCGTAATTTAGTGACTAAATTTGGGTGTACATGATTCATAACTGGTTTCTCGACTGGTCGTTGAATTATTGATAGTTGAATGGGTAATGGTTTTTGTGTTTTTTGTAGGTATTAGTAAAGTAAAATGTAGCCGCAAACACATGATAAAAATGTTATCTTGGCGTCAGATTCGAACGTAATATGACCGTGCTTAAAGTACCTGGGTTCGTGAGAAAATACAATCTTTTTTCGTTCCGCTTGAAGGTATCCTTGCTAGTCGTTTTGCTATGCTCACTGGTGGGATGTGGCGGCTTATTTTTTTTCCCGGATAAGACCGGATACTCCTTACCATCAGATTTTAACTTACCCTATAAGGATTTATTTTTCGAAAGTAGTTCTGGGCATCGTTTGCACAGCTGGTATCTTCCGGCAACTACAACAGAGAAAGGCACGGTGTTTTTTCTTCATGGCAACGGGGAAAACATCAGTACTCACATTGCTAGCGTCCAGTGGCTGCCAGCGGAAGGCTTTAACGTCTTGCTTTTTGAATATCGAGGCTATGGACTTTCTACCGGTAAGCCAACTGTATCTAATGTTATTGAAGATATCGAAATGGTTTACTTATGGGGCCTCAATAATGAATGGTTAACGCAGCCCATTTTTCTTTTTGGACAAAGTTTAGGAGGTAGTATTGCTGCTTATGCTGCCGCCACCAGTGACGTTATAAAAACCAATACTAATGCTCTGGTAATAGAAGGTGCTTTTGCAGAATATAGAACAATTTTAAGAGAAGTTTTATCTGCTTCTTGGTTAACGACCGTGTTTAAATATCCTCTTTCTATTTTAGCGCCTGCTTGTTATGACCCGGTAGATGTTATCAGTGAGATTTCACCAATGCCAGTGCTAATTATTCATAGCACCGAAGACGAAGTGATACCGTATCATCACGGACTAGAACTATACCAAGCTAGTGAATATCCTAAACGATTTATTAGTACCAATGGCAGCCATGTTGGTGCTTTTAATATAGCTGAAAATCGGCAGGCTTTACTGCAGTATTTTGATGAAGTTATTGAGCAGACATGCTGTAAAGCACCATATGTTCTAGAAATCAAGAGCACTGATTCTGAGTAAATTTAAAATTTGATGATTTTTCTAACCAAGTGTATTTTAACTAACTGTACCAATTGCTTTATATTGTGCTCGGTATCTAGTGCCGCTTTAAAGCGATGTTTTCCATGGTATGGGTAATCATGTCAAGGGATACGGGTTTTGGTAGATGCTGATCCATACCGTATTCCATCGCTTTATCGATGTGCTCTTTCATAGCGTGAGCTGTTAGCGCAATAATGGGACAGTGGCGGTTGAGTTCTTTTTGTTCCAAGTCTCTAATTTTTTGAGTGGCGCCAAAACCATCCAGCTCTGGCATTTCGCAATCCATAAAAATAGCGTCGTAATCGGCAAAGTCAGCTCGGTATTTTTCAACTGCTTGGAGACCATTTTCGACAATATCGAAAGTAATACCAAGCTTCTTTAGCATACCAGACAGTACCAATTGGTTAACATTGTTATCTTCAGCGATAAGGACTTTAAACTGACTGAATTGCTGAGTAACACGATGTTTTTCGCTTAGTGGCTGGTTTTCTGTATAACTACCGTTAATCGCTTTGGCTAAAATAGATTTCAGTTGGCTAGAGGCAATGGGTTTCTCACATGAGATTTTTATGGATGAACCTTTAAAAACAGATTCGTCGGGCAACTGACGTGCCGCGGTAATTAAAATGTGTGGAAATAACTTAGCGTTAGGAATAGCATCTAATTTTTTAGACAATTCAACGCCGCTGAACTCGGGCATCTCTAAGTCTAATAGTCCGCAGTCAATTTGAATGTTTTGGCTTACACACTCGGATACGATATCAAGGGCTTCAATTGGATCCGATGCAGAATAGACACGCATTCCCCAGTATTCAGCCATGGTTTTAATGGTCATACGGAATGTATCATGATCATCAACAACCAGCAGATTTTTACCGTGTAAGGTATCCAGCATGGCTTGCGTTTTAGAGTCTACTGGGCGGTTAGATGTTTTGCAAAGTGAAGTAAACCAAAATGTGGTGCCCTTACTAGGCTTGCCTTCAACACCAATTTCTCCTCCCATTAAGTGAGTAAGCTGTTTACAGATTGAGAGGCCGAGCCCGGTGCCTCCAAATTTTCGGGAGGTAGACTTATCAGCTTGAACATAATCCTGAAACAAATTGGCTTTTTGCTCTTCTGTGATACCGATCCCCGTGTCGATAATGGAAGTCTTTAACATGATCTCATCATGTGATTGGTAAACTCGCTCAACGGCCACTTGAATTTCACCATGATCGGTAAATTTAAAAGCATTGCCTAATAAATTTATAATAACTTGTCTGACGCGCGTCGGATCACTGGCAATCCAACGTGGGATATCCGGCGGAAATATCAAGTTTACGGGTAGTTTCTTTTCCGATGATCTTAATGAAAAAACAGAAATACATTCATCTAACAACTCTTCATAATTGAATTCAAGTTCCTCTATTTCCAGCTTGCCGGATTCAATCTTTGAATGGTCTAAGATGTCATTAATAATACCTAACAGTGCCTCGCCTGAATTATGGATAGTTCTGACATAATGAACTTGGTCTGGGCGTAGCGGGGTGGTATTAAGTAATTCAGACATGCCTAACACGCCGTTCATCGGTGTGCGAATTTCATGACTCATTTTGGCCAGGAATTCCCCTTTTGCCTTGGTTTCGGCTTGGGCTCTTTCTACTTGTCTTATGGCTTGGTGTTCAGCTTGTTTGAGGATATTGATTCTGTCAGCCAGCGCTAAAGAGAGAATGATGAGTTCACCGCTAACACCTATTTTGTGAATGTAAGGGGTTATTGCGTGCAGAGAAATGATATTGATAGAGTTTAATACGCCAATAAAAACAGGTGATAACATTACGCCCCAGGCTAGCAAAAATAACTTTGCTGGCTTGTAGCCGTTTCGATACTGGACCATTGCCGTGGATATAATGGTGATAATGGTCAAGATTATAATGATGTTAATCGCAAAGAATGTCTCTTTGCCTGGCCATGTTACTACGCCGATAAACGCAATGGCTGAGGTCGCGATGACCACTTTCAGTAAGATATCTGCTTTGGGGCAATCTACTTTGGTGGCCAAATAGACCCGGCTAAACTGTCCACTGAATATCGCATTTAGCGTGCAACCAACGTATATGGCGATGCTTTGTAAATAGGTGGAGTCTTGAAATAGTTTGTAGTTAAAACCGTCGAAGCAAGAAGCGATATAAATGTTGGTGACGACGACACCTAAATAAAAGAAATAGGTTATTTCTCTTATCGAGATATAGAGAAATAGATTGTAAAGAAATAGTCCGATGGCTAAGCCGTAAAAGGCGCCGACGATAGCTTGGTCATCATGCAGTTCCTCGATAAAAGCAGGCATAGTGTATAACGACATTGGTAAGGTGATGGTGCTGGTGGATACGACTCTCAAATATAGGTTTTTTGCAGCGTTCTCTTCAAATGGTAAGAGAAACATAAAGCTTCGCAGCTTGTGTTCTCGGTGGTTAAACACGAATTTGTCGCCAGCCTCGATGGTTTCAATACCTTCCGCTGTCGGGAAAAATAACTGAATGTCGTCTAGTAATGGATAAGTAATATTTAAAACAAATTGGGCGTTGTCGTTGAGTTTGTTTTTTACTTTTATGCGTATCCAATAGGTAGATGATGTGAAACCAAATTGAAGATTACTTTTTGGTGTATAAAAATAATCGTCATGTTTACCTGATAATATATCGTCTATTGAGACTAATCCGTCCTTATCTTCAAGAACTTCAGCGTGGCCATCAATTTTAGCGGCAAATAATTCGTCATTTACTTCGAGCGGTGGGGCGCAATAGGCGTTTAGATGTACCAGACTGAGTAAGACGACATGGACTATAAAAAGTAGCTTAGTCACTGTTAACAACTATTTTCGGTTAATTGATTGGTTGATTAGTGCACTAATTAGTAAATATTTTTGGCTAACTTTAAGAATAGCAGCTTAATAATGATCTGTTTTGGGTCATAACAAAAAGGCTGGCTAAAGCTATTTGCTATATATAAGTCTGGTTGTTTTCACGGGTATAACGGGTTGGCTAAAGGGCTATAGCGCCATTCAGTGAAATATCACAATTGGCATTGGTAGCTGCGGGTAAAGTTGTGGTGATTAAGTTATGAGAGGTTATAAGGGATTTACTGTAAGATCTAAATAGTAGTTACTCGTTGCGATAATAGACCATATCTGGCCAAAGCATATCTCTTAATAGTTAGGGCATTTGTATTAGCTATTTTGCTTTATTAACGCGATGTTGTTCATCGGTTAGCGCCCATACCGATGCAGCGAATCAAGCAAAGGTATATCGAATACCGGTTAGCTCTTCTGAAACTTGCCAGAGTTTTTCTGCGATCTCGATATTATTTGTTGTTGATCTGGGTTTCTCTATGGTCGGATAACCTCGCATCTTGAATAAGCCATCCGGTCCAATATAAGAACCAGCACGTGCTTCAATTGCTGTTGCGGCGTAGAGCTGTGGGAGTGCACCCATTTCGGCAGATTGTGCCAAAAAAGTATTGCCGAACCACATAATGGCTTTTGCCAATATGGAATTTGCCATGGTTGGTCCAACCGATTGCAAATTAGTAGCCGCATAGCCAGGGTGTGCCGCTAAACTGATAGTTGACGATTGTGCTGCTGCCAGTCGTCGTTGTAATTCAAAAGTGAAGAATAGGTTAGCCAGTTTACTTTGGGCATAGGCTTGCCATTTGTTATAGTGCTTTTCACCCATCAAGTTACTAAAACTTATTTTGCCAGCGCGGTGGGCCGCACTGCTTGTATTTACTATGCGGCTATCGGGTGTTTTTAACAGCGTGGGTAATAGCAGTCCGGTCAATGTAAAGTGGCCCAAATGATTGGTACCCAATTGCATTTCAAAGCCATCATGGGTTTTGCAGTAGGGCAGAGCCATAACACCAGCATTATTAACCAAAATATTAAGCTTGTCATTGGAAGTTTGGAACTCTTCTGCAAATCGCTTTATTGAATCTAGATTAGACAAATCCAGCGCAGACAACTGAACTTGAGCGGAAGGAAGTTTGCTTGTTATCTGTTCTTTTGCGACTTCAGCTTTTTTGGTGTTACGACAAGCCATAATAATGTTTGCGCCATTTTTGGCCAAATAGAAAGCAGTCCAATAGCCTAAGCCACTATTGGCACCCGTAATGATCACGGTTTTATCAATTTGACTAGGAACATCCTGAGTAGTCCAAGGCATAACTTCTCTCCAGCGCGAATTATTCGAGATTTTAAGCCTAGTTTACCGTTAATTAACTGTCGGTATAAGTGCAAAGTAAATAATGAACACCACTTCAAATGGGTGAATGGAAGGTACTTACTATTTTAGATTGCTACCGGTTTTTTCTATTATTGAAAGATTGCTTGCCGTTGGCAGTCTATTTTAATTTTAAGTACCGACGATTATAGGGGCCACTGAACTTCGGTCATGCCGCACTTTCTGATTTTTTCCAATATATCGAGTGCTTCTTCACGATGGATGCCGGTTTCACTGGCTGTGAGCGCTTCAAACAATAAGGCATATTCGTTTTCGACTCGGGTATCATAGACACCGGGGTTGTCGGTACAAATGGTAATTCTGGGCCGTTTCGACTTGTTTTTAATAATAGCGACGATAGGCAGATCGCTAAGCCGTTCGAAACGGTGCATCCGTCGATTGGAAGAAGGGTTAGTCTCAATCACGAGTCCTTTATGAATAATTTTTTCTATTAGATAAGACTGCATATCTTTAATGATGGGTATTAAATCAAACTGAATTGGCGCTATTGGCACATAGTCATTAGATCTGGCCAACAATTGAGGCGTGGTCCAACGACTGCACCAAAATTGATAAGCATGCATTAATTCATATTCACCGAATTGTTTACATGTATCGAGACAACCGGCAGCTATTCTTAGGTTTTCGTCATTGAGCGTATTTGTAGGAGCCGGAATAGGGGAGCCATAAAAGTGAAAAAATATTTCTAAGTCACGGCTGTTAACATGTTGGCTGCTATTGGGGGGTACGAAAAGGTGATGGGCTTCCTTTATTAACCATGATTCCAGATGAGACAATATAATTTGGATTTCATTTTTATTGACGGTCGCACACTGCAAAAATTCTTTTTGTTGACAAAAATTCCAGCACCATAGCAAACTATCGAATTGAATATCTGCGGGTAATTTCAAACTAGGGTTAATTTGTTTATAGCAATCTTGGGTATTATGACCCAGCGCTAAACAGTGACCAAGTCCTTCTCCAGCTTGGAGTTGTAGGGTCTCTATTGCTGAATCGATGGACCATAAACCATCGATCAAGGTAAAGTAATCTTCACCAGCATGGCAGGTTGCGCCGAGTTTTGAAGCACCGAACATTTTGGATAAGTCATGGTGGCGTATTAACTCTTTCCAGTTTTGATAGTATTGCTCGAAGCCCTCCAGACAGATTATATTATGGTAACTTTGGTCACCTCGTAAAAGCCGAAAATAGGGCGCAAAATAGTGCGGTGGTGAGCCCCGTTCTTCGCCAGAAAGATCAATGCGAGATATCCATGATGTACACGTTTTGCCGCCTTCCACGATAACATCCACACCGTGTTTTCTAAATAGAGATAAAGCAGCAGACCCTCTATCAATACTGGTTAAAAGCTTGGTATGTTTCAATTCTTGTGACGGCCTAATAGTCGTGCCCTCGGAGAGACTGCGGGAAAACTGGATCGCTAAGCGGATATCAATATTGAAATGTTCTTGTTGCCCATAAATTTCGGCGATGACAGTAGCGAAAGCTCGGATCAGTTTGACATAATCAGTATATTTACGTTCCGGTCTCATCCTGAGTTCAAGACGTTCGATGTTGGTAGAATCTAAATAAGCTCTCAGTGAAGGCCCAATACTTTGATGCAGTAAAATGCGAGGATTCTTTGATAAATGGGAACGCGCTGGTTTGATGGGCCTGGGCGCATTCATATAATTTTTAAACGCGAATAAGCCGGGATTGGTATCCAATTCTGGTTGCAAATGATGATACCTAAACATATTCTTGGCGTATAGATACTTGTCTAGCATTGCCTCGTACAGCAGATTTTCACTGTCCGCGGTTTGTTTAGATTGTGCCATAAGGTAAGCGAAAGCTTCCGTAATAAACTGTCGTTCGGGTAGCAATATATTGTTGATCGGTACGGTGATAGGCGCATCGTCAAATGGGGTTGCGATAATGGCTTTGGCTTTTGCGTGCGAGATATTTTTGCGAAATTTTTTTAGCGCAGCTAAAGAAAGTTGACTGTTTGGTGGCTCAGTGCGGTTAATTGACTCATCGCTCCACACGTTGATTGCTGCCTGGATCATAGCCACTTCATTCTTCAGTAATCTATCGTCTTGTTTTGTTTGCCGATAGCGTCGTAGCCGGTATAGATCGATCCCCATTCTATCTG
>JANQMK010000005.1 GCA_028280085.1 Pseudomonadales bacterium | reverse complement strand
TTGAGTTTGAATAGAATATTCAAAATAGTTCTGTTTCGGCTGCGGGGTTTGATTGAGAATACCGCTAGCCACCTGCACATTTTGGCTGCGCAGTGCATTCAATACATCACCTGCGGTCATGTCAAAAGACTGGATAAGATCAGGATCAAGCCATATCCGCATTGCATATTCCGAAGCCCCAAAAAGCAAAATATCACCCACGCCATCAATCCGGCGGATACGGTCCCTAATTTGAAGCACCGCATAATTACCAATGTAGGTCTGATCATAGGTACCATCAGGGGAAAACAGATTAATCACCAGCATCAAATCCGGGGAGTTTTTACGCGTGGTCACTCCTAGTCTGCGCACGGATTCCGGCAATCTCGGCTCGGCAATCGCCACACGGTTTTGCACCAACACTTGTGCCTGATCCATATCCGTACCCAGCTCAAAGGTAATCGTGAGCGTCATACGTCCATCTGCCGTGGATTGGGAAAGCATATACAGCATACCCTCAACCCCATTAATTTCCTGCTCAATCGGCGTGGCAACGGTGGCCGCTAAGGTTTCAGCATTCGCGCCAGGATAGGTAGCGGTCACCTGTATCGTGGGCGGAGCAACTTGCGGATATTGTTCAATTGGCAGATTGAAATAGGCAAGCCCACCAATAATCATGGTGATAATGGAAATAACAGTGGCAAAAATCGGGCGGTCAATAAAAAATTTCGCAAAATTCATATCATATGCCCCTTATTCCGTTGTTTCTTCTTGCACCTGCTCACCTTCCGGATCGTTTTTCAGATCACTCAAGGTCGGAACGGAATTCAGATCTGGCATAGTATTCAAAGCAACCCATTCCAGAGGGGCTTCATTGGGCGTAACCGGCTGATCGGCAGCGCGAATGCGCTGAGTGCCATTAATCACCACGCGCTCATTACCTGTTAGTCCATCACGAATGATAGTAAAACCGTTATCCAAAACCGGCCCAACCCTTACATAAGCACGGCCAGCTTTATTATCTTCACTTATTGTATAAACAAATTTGCGATTTTGATCGGTATTAATCGCACCTTCCGGCAAAAGAATAGCTTCATATTCGCCGCTCCCAATCAGGCGCAAACGGCCAAACAACCCAGGGTAAATGATGGCATCTTTGTTTTCGATCAAGGCACGGCCCTGAATGGTTCCCGTGCCAGGGTCAACAATGTTATCCACAAAATCCATCCGGCCAACATGGTTGTAGCTGTCTTCATCCGGCAATTTTACAAAGACAGGGTTGGGCGTGGTATCACTTCCCGGACGCTTACCAGCGCGATCAAGACGGATATATTTAAGGAGCGCGCTTTGTGAAGCTTCAAACTCAAAATGGATCGGATCAACCGATACAACGCGGGTGAGTAGCGTTTCATTGGCCCGAACCAGATTCCCAACATTGATAAAATCATCACTCACCTTGCCATCAATCGGAGATGTCACATTGGTAAATTCAAGATTAAGTTTGGCGTCATTTAAAGAAGCTTCGGCTACTTGTAACTCCTGCGCACGGCGATCGAAATCATTTTGCGAGATTGCGCGGGTTACGCGTAGTCCGTCGGCACGCTTATATTCCTTCAATGCCAGATTATACCGCGCTTGCATGCGTTGCTTTTCATACTCAAACGGGCGGGGGTCAATAACAAACAAGACATCGCCCTTTTTAACACGCTGTCCATCTTTGAATTTTTTCTCAACCAGGTAACCTGTAACGCGCGATCTAATATCCACACGGTTTATGGCCTCAAAGCGGCCAGTATAATCATCCCATTCAACAATGATGTGTTTGAGGGGTTGGGCCACATCCACTTCGGCCGGCGGCGGAGCGATTGATTGCTTTTCGTTTTCGTTACATCCCGTCAACAGGCCGATAAACAATAAAAGCGTAAAAACTTTAAAAAAATGATGTGCGCGGCTCACGGTGAGCGTTCTCCTTCTCTACTATAATTTCATCACTGTCATCTAATCGTGCCACTGTTCATCGTGCCACCATAAGTAATTTCCAATTTTTATCAATATCATCTGAGGGAAACCTAGGAAACCTCTAAAAAATGAGGAAATGCTTCAGAGGTTCCCTAGATATCCTGGTGATATTTCCTGGATGTTTGTTCTTCAATTTGCTTAAAGACACCGCTGAAATACGTCTGATCGTAAAAGTTGTCAAGCAAGGCCACATCATTCACCTCCTGTTAAGGATTAGCAAGCATTTTCTTGGCTTGCTCGACCCAGTAAGTACAGGTGAAGTTAACGCTATACCGTCAGAGACTCCTTTTTTAAATAAAAGAATGCCTACTATGCATAGCCGACGCACTTGCGCAGTATAGAGAGGCAGATGTAGCAACTATTGTGGCTAACATGTCAGTACCAATTAGAAATAGCAATGCCAAACCCCACACGCGTGATAGATCGGTCGTAGTCAATAAGGCTTTCGCCATAACCATTGAAAACTTGCACATAGCCTTGTAAACGATCTGAAAGAGGAAATCGCCAGTTAGCTTGCAATGCCCCACGTTTGTCGCTGCGCAGATTGTGCCTCACCATAAAATCAATTGAGGAATGATTCAATTGTCGCGCAGCTCTCAACTCAAAGTGTCCAAGAAAGCGTTCAATATCGGGGTTGTCATCACCAGATGGATCGTCAGGACTATCTTTGTCATCTTCGCGCAATCGGTACCAAGGTTTAAATTGCCATGCCCAATTTTGTGTATCGAATAAAATGCTCAGGTACAGTCTATTCCAACTGCGCGAGCGTGGCAGACTGCGTCCATTAGATTGGTGTGCAAAACCCACGTTAGCTTCGTGAAAGGTAGTATCAAATATTTTAAACATAATAGGTATCGAGAGAAATAGCTCTGGCTCATGATTCGTTTCACGGAACGGACTAGAAATATCTGAGTTGTAGGCTTGCCAGTAGGATTGATTGGTGTATGCAAAATAGAGTTTAGACTTTCTATCCCAGATGGTTCGCCAGACCAATACTTTTAAACTCATCTGAAACTTCATTTCATTGTGATCAAGCCTTTCGAATTCTTCGGTTATATCTCCGATAGTTTCTGTTTCTGAGTAGTAGGTAAACGGCATAAGATAGTTCGGTTTGTGCGGTAATATACTCTGCTCAACCGAAGCAAGTTCATCCTCGACAGATTTCTTCTTCGCAATGCTCTCGCCAATAGCTGTGCGTTTGATAGTTTCTGCAAGCCCTACATGGGGCTTGAGCAGAGCCAAAGCACAGAGCGCAGTGAAAATCAATAAATAAGTTTGCATTATTTGACGATACAAAAGACTTTCCATAGTTTGGCACTAACTTTTTTGGGACCAAGCTTTTTTGGGACCAAGGTTTAATGAGCAGTGACACAACTTATCGTGTTTTTATTGCGTTACTCTTACAGGTTATTCTAAAGCCCAATGGCAATAAACAACACACCTTTGCCAGGCTTTTTAGCCTGATCTCGGGTTGGTCGTAACTATCGCCCTACCCTGCATGTCGATATTTTCAGCATTTATCATTGCCCGATGGGTACCACGCATTATTGAGTTCACTCAAACAGTTAAAGACCTACTTGACAGCTTATTTATCGGCGACCGCTATCACCGCTGCGCTGAGCATACAATTCTCTTCAACAGAAGAGACATCGGGCCAAGTTAGTACAGCAAGGCTTAAAAGAAAATACCTTGAAATAACAGTTCATATATAAAGGGGTCAGGAAGTGCTCCTAATTAAATTCAGCTAAGCATAAGCACATTTTCAAATTGCTAAACACAATTTATCAGCTGCAACTAAAACTGATAAATCACCCTAATCTTCAACGGGTCATCTGGTCTGTATTTTTCTAGGCACTGATATAGAACCTACTTCCAGTTAAGTATATCTTTTGCACAGCCCGCCAAAAATGTGATGTTATATCATAACATTTATGCTAATCTCACTCAGGTTTCGGCAGGCTAATCTAAAACAGGCGAAATTTATGATGCGTCAAAACTCCCCGTCGCCTTGCTTTCAGGCTTACTGGGCGCCGGTAAAACTACTGCCCTCAGCCACATTCTGAACAATCCGCGGGGTAAGAAGGTGCGGTGATCGTAAACGATATGAGCAAGTTTTAATGACGGAATCCATACTTATTAAAAATGTAAGGATCGTTAATGAGGGGAAGGTCTTTGAAAGCGATCTGAGTATTGAAGACCAACGCATAAGACGCATTGATAAGGCTATAAAGGCTTCTCCACGGGACCATGTTTTGGAAGCGAACGGACTCCACCTCCTGCCTGGAATGATCGATGATCAGGTACATTTTCGGGAGCCAGGCTTAACCCACAAAGGCACCATCGCCAGTGAATCCCGCGCCGCGGTCGCAGGGGGCATTACCAGCTACATGGAAATGCCCAATGTCAATCCGGCAACCACCTCAATTGAGGCATTGGAAAAGAAATATGAAATAGCCTCGAAGCATTCAACGGCAAACTACGCATTCTATTTGGGTGCAACGGAAGATAATCTCGATCAAATCAAATTATTGGATCCGAAAAATCACTGCGGTGTTAAGGTCTTTATGGGGGCATCAACCGGTGACTTACTGGTAGAAGACCCCAATGCACTAGAGGCGATTTTTCGTGATAGCCCCGTGTTAATTGTGACCCATTGCGAGAGCGGCCCTATCATCACCAAAAATCTCGAAAAATTACATCGCTTAGGACGTGAACCAACCATATTGGATCACCCAACAATAAGGGATACAACAGCATGCTTTGCTTCATCGTCTTATGCGGTGGAGCTGGCTAAAAAGTATAACAGCCAATTACATGTGCTACATATCACCACGGCAAAAGAACTAAGCTTGTTTGAAGCTGGTGCGATTGAGGACAAGCAGATCACTGCCGAAGTCTGTGTACATCACCTTTGGTTTAGCGACCAAGACTATCCCAGGCTGGGAAATCTAATCAAGTGTAATCCCGCAATCAAGTCTATGACAGATCGCGAGGCATTGATTCAGGCGTTACACACCAATCATATCGATATCATCGCCACTGACCACGCGCCACACACATTCAAGGAGAAACAACAGGACTACAATCTTGCTCCTGCCGGTTTACCCTTGGTGCAGCATGCACTGTTAAGCTTATTGGACCATGTCAAGCATGGGCGGCTTAGCTTAGAACAAGTCGTCGAAAAGGCTGCTCATAACCCCGCAAAACGTTACGCAATAACAGACCGCGGATATATCCGTGAAGGATACTACGCCGATCTCGTTTTAGTAGATTTAAATCAACCTACCAATGCAAACCACGAAAACACTCGTTACCTTTGCGGCTGGACGCCTTTTGACAATCATCGGTTCTGTTCGAATATCCAAAGCACTTGGGTCAATGGTCAACAGGTATTTAGTTGCCAGGAAAGCGTCGATCAACAGACTGTTGCTCAACCAGTATCGTCGATGCGGCTTGTCTTCAATCGATAATTTAGGAGAAAAATCTTTGTTAATGCGTGCTCTACCAGATATTACATCCGACTCAACTGCGGAAACCCCGTCATCACTACAGTGGGTTGGCATGGAGGATATCGCCGTTCCTGTTACCTTGGCTTTACAAAATAGAAATTCACAGACAACCGTAGCGAAAGCCAATGTGTATGTCAGCCTGGAAACACCAGATGCCAAGGGCATTCACATGTCACGCTTGCATGCCGTGATCAATCAGCTTGGCACCCGTGAATGCAACCAAAAAAACATCGAGCAATTACTGGATGAAATGATTCGCTCTCAAAGTGGTTTGGGTAGTAACGCCAAGATAGAACTGACGTTTGACCTGCTTCTAGAGAAAAAATCGCTAATAAGCGATGAGAGCGGCTATCAATCTTATCCTATTACGGTGAATGCGGAAAGAGACGATTCCGGCTTCTCTTATGACATTTCACTTACGATACCCTACTCGAGTACTTGCCCCTGCTCGGCTTCTCTAGCCAGGCAATTATATGTCGATGAAATCAACCGCGTGTTTCCGCATGCAACTGTAAATAAGGCAGAGCTTGTGGAATGGATGCAGTCCCCAGCCGGTTCCGTTGCAACACCACACAGCCAGCGATCTTATGCTTATATTCGGGTTTTTCTAGGAAACCATGATTGGCCTGACCTACCATCGTTTGTCTCCGAATTGGAAAGCTTGATCGGCACACCGGTACAAACTGCGGTAAAGCGGTTGGATGAACAAGCTTTTGCAAAACTTAACGCTGAAAATCTAATGTTTTGTGAAGATGCCGCACGGCGAATTAAGTTTGGGCTAGAGCGCATGAGTTTTGTCAAAGACTATTGGTTTAAAGTAGATCATCAAGAAAGTCTACATGCTCACAGCGCTGTGGTCATCGACAAAAAATAGAGAGGACAACGAAAAAGCCATTAGAGAAATTAAAGAACATCACTATCGAGTATAACAAAAACCCATAGACACCTCGGTGATTGCAATCAACTCTGACAAATAGCACCGTTGCTCCATTGCCCTCAGATTCAAAGAAGTAGATAAAATCCGGATTTCATTATGAATGATAGTAAAAAAGACATCGTCATTACTCTCCCCGATGGCACGAAAAAGGAATTCCCAGCGGGAATTTCTATTTTAGACATTGCAAATAGTATAGGACTAGGATTGGCGAAAAGCACCCTCGCCGGCGAGGTGAACGGCAAGTTAATGGATGCCTGCGACCCAGTATGTTCAAATGCAAATGTCAGAATAATTACCCAACGAGACAGCGAAGGCATTGACATAATTCGCCACTCTTGCGCTCACCTCGTAGGCCATGCTGTTAAACAACTTTACCCCACCGCGCAAATGGTCATAGGCCCCGTTATCGAAAATGGTTTTTATTATGATGTCGCCTACGAGCGCCCTTTCACCCCCGAAGATTTAAAAGCGATTGAAGAACGGATGAAGCAGTTGATTGCGACACATTACGATGTGATCAAGCGAGTTCTGCCTCGAGATAAAGTCATTGAGACTTTTCAGAACAGGCAGGAAAGTTATAAATTGCAGCTTATTGCGGATATGCCCGAAGAAACGGAAATGGGTTTATATTTCCACGAAGAATACATTGATATGTGTCGTGGCCCTCATGTGCCAAATACGCGCTTTTTGGAAAATGTGAAATTGACCAAAATTTCTGGTGCCTACTGGCGTGGCGACTCAACTCAAGACCAGCTACAACGAATTTATGGAACAGCGTGGGCAACTAAAAAGGAATTACGCGCCTACCTTAAGATGATGGAAGAAGCCGAAAAACGCGATCATCGTAAACTGGGCAAAGCGCTGGATCTTTTTCACTTTCACGACGAAGCAGTAGGTGCAGTTTTCTGGCACCCCAAAGGTTGGATTCTCTTCCAACAACTGATTGAATATATGCGTCGTCGTCAGCGACAGTCGGGATACTGTGAGGTGAATACCCCTGATATTATGGATAAAGATTTGTGGGAAAAGTCTGGTCATTGGCAAAATTACCAAGATCATATGTACACCACGGATACCCCGGACGAGCGCACTCTAGCCCTCAAACCAATGAATTGCCCGGGAAGCGTGTTGATGTATAACCATGGTTTGAAAAGCTATCGGGACTTACCTATTCGCATGGCGGAATTTGGCAAAGTCCATCGTTATGAATTTTCAGGCTCACTGCACGGTTTACTTCGCGTGCGGCACTTTACCCAAGACGACGCACATATTTACTGTACTGAAGATCAGATGATCGATGAATGCACCCGTATCATTGATTTGGTGCTCGACATCTACAAACAACTCGGCTTTGACGATGTGAGAATTAAACTATCCACTCGACCAGAGAAACGCATGGGTAGCGATGAGATATGGGATATACTTGAGGCAGCCCTCATAGATTCTTTGCAGCACCTCAATTTAGACTACCAGTTAAATGAAGGCGAAGGCGCCTTTTACGGCCCTAAATTAGAGTTTGTATTACGCGACGCTATCGGCCGAGATTGGCAGTGCGGCACATTGCAGGTTGATATGAATTTACCTTCACGGTTCGCTCTGGAATATGTCGATGACAAAGGCGCTAGGCAGACGCCAGTCATGCTACATCGTGCGCTGTTTGGATCACTTGAACGTTTTACTGGGATACTGATAGAACACTATGCGGGAAAAATGCCGGCGTGGTTGGCTCCAGTGCAAATAGTGGTATTAACCATTTCGGAATTATTTAATGACCACGCGACAAAATTGTGCAGTACACTTGAGGTTGCAGGACTGCGCGTTGAATTAGACGCTAGCCGTGAAAAAATTGGTTACAAGATTCGTCAAAAGACACTGATGAAAGTGCCCTTTATGGCAATCGTTGGCGCAAACGAGGTTGAAACCGGCCAGGTAACCTTGCGCCTGCAAAACGGCGACAAGTTAGACTTTTCTGATATTGAAAGTACTTTGGATTACCTTATAGAAAACTGTAGACCACCTGATGTCATCGATCAGCCGCAAGCCATTGAGGCATCCATACAAAATTTGAAAAAATCTCAGTAATTCTCATCTTAAAAGTCATGCAGAACTCAATTAACTGCGAACCAAACACCTTGGAACACAACGAATGGCACGGTTGTTTGTAGACAACTTGACGGTAATGGACTTTTCATTTCTCGATAAAGATCGAGGAATCGTTGGTGAATCGTGGATTGTAGATATTGAACTCGTAGGAGAACTCGATGACCAGGGCATGGTGTTTGATTTTAGCGATGTAAAAAAACAAATTAAGCAATTTATCGATGCGCAAATCGATCACCGTCTATTAGTACCGGTCGCCGTTCCAGAATGCAGCACCAGTATTCATAGTGATAAGCTATCCGTGGAGTTTCAGATGAGTTCAGGAGCAATGATCTCTCATCAGTCTCCATGCGATGCGGTACTGTTAATACAAACCGATACAATTTATGCCAGACAAATTGCTGACGAATTACAAGTTCAGTTAAAAAGCATTTTGCCGAAAAATGTGTACGAAGTATTTATAAATCTACGGACTGAAAATATCGAAGGTGCCTACTACCATTACACACATGGGTTGCAAAAGCATTCGGGTCAGTGCCAGCGCATTGCCCACGGCCATCGTTCGCGAATCGAAATCGAAATTAATGGCCGGCGTAGTCAACAACATGAAGCACTATGGGCGAGCCATTTAGCCGATAGTTATATTGCTACTGACAGTCATGTGGTAGATGAATTTGAATTGAATGGCATTAAACACAGTCGCTTAGCCTATACAGCCGAGCAAGGAGACTTTTCTATCAGTTTACCAAGCTCACAAATTGTTGTAATGCCCTATGTCAGCACAGTAGAAAATATTGCACATTATATTGCTGAATCTATTGCCAGGGAAAGTGCTGCAGGAATTGTAGTTAAAGCCTTCGAAGGAATAGAAAAAGGGGCATATGGCAAGGCTTAAGATAAAAGTGTTGCAGGCAGCCTATTTAGGAAAAATTAACGATTACTTAGCAGAGAGCGATAAACAATGGAAAAATCAATAATTCCACAAAACTACGAAGAATGGCGTCACTGTATTATTGTTGAATGCGGTCTGGAGCTAACCCCAAGCTATATAGAAGAACGCATAGCTTCGTTACAAGATGAGAAAGTCTTTTATACCAAGCAATTTATTCAGCTGTATGGTCAGCAACATCATAAAAAAGTGCTTGACTGGTTTAAACAAGCAAGAGATTCCTTATAAGCAATAAAAGGCTAATTAAAGGCACATTAACCTATTTGCTTTTTTTCGGTTGTAGCTTGAAAGGGTTGGCAGTCTTCGGATCCCAGAGGAAGAACACCACCACCGCAAGACAATAGCCCAGGCCAATCCCAACAAAAAAGCGGATAACGTTACCTACTTCAATTCCGTTGAGCTCTAACAGGATTTTCTCGATACCGAGTATCGCGAAAGACAGCGCCATGACGAGCACCATGTTACGCCGCACACTAGGCGCTAGTCGCGACTGAATCACCGCGCAGAGCAGCAGGCCAGCATACACACCCATGCAACGGGCACAGAGGCTGAACTGGTTTTCGCCCAGGTGAAAACTGCGGTGAGGAATCTGGTGACAAAAGTAGTCATGAATCGCAAATGCCGTCGTCACACCAAACGCTGCGGCGAAAGCCAATATAAGTTGAATGGAGCCGTAAGCACCGATGAAGTGTCGTATGGTCAAAACCTGTGTCGCCTCTACTGTAGAACTTAGCGTGCCATTTAAACCGGAAAGCAGCCAATTAACCACGACCTACTCCAATAGCTCCCCTACTGACAATGAATAAATTTGTTGATAATGGGCGTATTATATTAGGAGTAATTGCAAAATGATACGATATATCATATCATTTTGCAATTACTCCTATGGTAATCTCCTGGCCTTATTTGATGAAAGGATAAGCTGATCAATATTACAGGCAGAAAAACTCTCAGTTACCGTACTCTCGGGTTTTCTAGGGGATGGATCAAGGCGGCATTACCCAAGCGCTTGATAAATGTTCTGTTAAGTAAAGAAGAAGTAAAACGAGGTAAAGCCTACTGCGAGACATTAAAGGATCCATTTCCTGCATGGGGCTAATCTGATAGCGTGATATCTGCAAATCATGCTGATAAATGGTCGTAAAACGGATTATGGACCAGCGTGAATGGCGTTCTAAAACAAACGGCTCAAGCTTAACAAGTAACAGAGAACAGGCTTTTCATATGAATAAACAGCAACTAAGTCGTATTATCGATGAAGCGAAAGACGTTTGTGCACGTTCTGGTGCACGTTTGACCGAGAAGCGTAAACGCATTTTGGAACTCTTGCTGATATCTAACACGCCTTTATCGGCCTATGAGATCACCGATACTTACAATCAGAGCTCTGAAGAATCCATGCCGCCAATGTCTGTGTACCGCATTTTGGAGTTTCTCGAAGCAGAAGGTTTAGCGCATAAGCTTAGCTCAACTAACAAATATGTGGCTTGTTCCCATATCAGATGTGGCCACAGGCACGAAATATCTCAATTTTTGATCTGTGGTGAATGCCAAAGCGCGAAAGAAATTACGATTTCCAAAAGCACTATTGATGAACTTGGTAACCTCGTGGGCAAAGCAGGTTACACACTTACGCATTCGCAACTAGAGCTGCAATGCCTCTGCAACGACTGCGCGGCAATTACGGCTTAGCTATGTTGAATCGTTTTTATCAATCAATTGAATCCATCACCGAAGGGGAATTCATTTCGCTACACGACTGCCTTGAACACTTAACCTTTAACGATCAAGGTTTGATCCCCGTCGTGACACAGTGCCACCAAAGCAAAGAGGTGCTGATGCATGCCTGGATGAACCGAGCAACGATAGAAAAAACGCTAACAACGGGGCTCATGACCTACTGGTCGCGCAGCCGCAGCGCATTTTGGGTGAAAGGCGAAACCAGTGGTCATAGTCAACAGTTGGTGGCGATGCGCTTTGATTGCGATGGCGACACTATCCTGTGCCAGGTCAAGCAAATAGGTCCTGCTTGTCACACTGGACGGCTCAACTGTTTTTACTTGCAGGTCGATATTGACAGTCACGTCGTGCAGTTGTGCACTTCGGCTCAAAGTAAGAGTGATCAAATATGATGAATATCAAAATGATACGTGCAAAACCCCTGCTGTATTGGAGTATCTTGAGTCGTATGGGCTTGGCGCTGAGTCTAAGTGTGATTATGTGGGCTTTAGTGCTGGGAATTACCTATTCATCATCATGACTATCCAGCTTAACAACCTCACGCTTGCCTATGAGCGACACCCAGCGGTGCATCATGTAACAGCAACTATCGCTCAAGGAGAATGGCTCGCCATTGTGGGCCCCAACGGTGCAGGGAAATCAACTTTGCTGAATG
>JANQMK010000398.1 GCA_028280085.1 Pseudomonadales bacterium | reverse complement strand
GTCATGAATCAAGACAGTTGTGTGTTTAGTTGCGTATTTTTCGATATTGATAAAGTCTTTAAAAGCTTGTTCAAATAGGTGCAGACCGTCAATAAAGGCGAGGTCCAACTCTGGCAGTTTTAACTCTTCTAATAGGTGGTAGCGTGAAAAGAATGCGTCGCTGGTAATGGGGTAGAGCCGAGCCAAGGCTGTGATGGGAACAGTGATGCGAAAATTGGGGTCAATCCCAACACAGTGTGTCTGACTATCAGCGAGTGCTAAAGATTTACCTGTACAAACCCCGATTTCAACGTAAGATCGAGGTTTAAGTGTCTCGTGAAATTGCTTTAGTAATACCTCATACTTTGGCCCTGGCATAATGACTTTAGCTACTAGTAAGTGAGCTCGATTGTATGCTGGGTCCTGATCAATTATCTGGTGGAGAAGATCAAGCGCCGATTTGCTATCGCCTTGATTTATTAGCGCTTCGGCCTGATCGGCTTTCGAGTCTAAGGCCGTCGGCATCTGGGGTTGCTGATTATCAGCAGCAGCAGCGTTTTTTTTCGCTGGATTCATTCTTACTTTATCAAATAGTCCCATGTCGTTTACCTAGTAGGCCATTAACCTGGTAAAACGCCCCAAGCGCTAACCCACAAGCCTGTTTCATCCGTTTGTATGCTATCAAAACCTGCCCGTGTTAGATAGGCGATTAACTCATGTCGTGTTGAGGACTTGCCAATAAATGGTGGGCGTTCCATTGGGTGGTATTCGACGAGCGTTTTTAGAAACAGTTGCCACCCTTCTTCGCTCAGTAAATTAAAATTATTAATAAACAACCGGCCGCCTGGTTTAAGAACACGCTTTGCTTCACATACGTAATTAAAGCGTTCCCACTCATCAAGATGCATAAACACCACAGCACAGTATACGACATCAACACTATTGCTAGGTATGGGTGCTAGGTCCCAGCCGTTAGTCGGGACAAGCTTAATATTGTTCTTGTCCTTTAAGTTATCAGCGGCGTGCTTTAACATATTTTCCGATACATCAGTACCGATCCACTGTGCTACACGATCTGCCAGTATTGTTGCGATCCGTCCAATGCCGCAACCAATTTCAAGAAATATATCCGTCTGCTTAATACCGACGGTTTTTTCAAAACCCTCCATTTGCACAACCGCAGTGCGATGAAATTCAGCGTCATCAGTATAACCAGCAACAGCAAATTTTGCTCCAGTTAATTCTGCTGCCAGATTGTTCCAAACATTCTTATAGTCGGCTCGAGCGGTTTGCTTGGCGATGTCATTCACGCCGCCCCACTGCATGGATGTGAACTGGGTAATGCTAAAATCATGGATGTTACTCGTTAGGGTGCCGTCGCTAAAAGCAAGCGTGACTTTCTTTTCTGTCTCGTTTTCTGTGTCAGCTAACTCTTCGTAGTGGATGTCAAAATTGAAACCACAGAGCTCAGGTGTATTAGGGGCTTGTTCAGCTAAGGCTGATACTACATCTGGTCGTTTTTCGGTAGCTGTTATTATTTTTTTTCCACTAGGTTGGGTAACATGCAACTGTACTTCGGTACCTGCTGCGTTAGTCATCCAGCCTCTAAATGTAATACTGTCATTTGGAATAATAATATTGTGGGGCTTTGTTGGTGAATCGATACTGTAATAGAGCATGGATTAGGTATTATCAAATGGTTGAATACTAGTCGCGGGTTGTTAAGCAGGCAAAGGCATTATAAAGCTACAACAATGCTTGGTCAATTTGATTACGCGACCTAATAAACAGTTGTAAAGTGAGTGCACGCATAGGGCTGTGTTTATAATAGGGCCATGTTTATAGACGAATGTTTAACAAGTATGTGCCTCTGTATGGTATTACCGCTGATGGAAGCAGTTGTTGGGTGATGGCGTTAAGTTTATCGCTTTGATTTACTTTATTTTAATGTTGCTTGTTTTATTGGGGGCAAACAATAAGCGCTTTGTTGAACTATTAAATTTGCTGTTGAACTTTCACTAGTTACACTATTTAATTTGCACACCATGGGTTGACTAAAACGGACATCAAGCGGTGGAATCAGTTAAAGCGGTTGTGCTGTTAGCGACTTATAATGGCGCAAGTTTTATCAGTGAATTGATGGATTCACTGCTTGCACAGAGCCATAAAAATCTATTGATTATCATACGTGATGATGGTTCTACCGATGCGACGCCTGCAATTATTCAGTCTTATTGTGTCAGTCATGTCGAAACTATCATTGATATTTCTCACACCAGTTTCTTCAGTCAACAAGGCACTGGCCGCCACCAAGTGATGATGTCGTCTGAATTAAGTGGCGATAGCGGCTGGGCCGTTAACTCAGCGAAAGGACCGACAAAAAATTTTTCCCTGCTTTTAGAATATACTGTGGCACATGAAGAGCAACTTAATTTGGGTCATTACTGTGTTCTTTTTGCCGATCAAGATGATTACTGGTATCCTGATAAGATCCGTAAAATGTTGCCATTAGTATGCGGAGAGCGGCCGGCATTAGCGCATTGTGATTTGCAGGTAGTGGATGATCGTTTGAATGTTGTAGCTGACTCTCTCTTTCTCACTCATCATGTTAATCCCGATCATGTTAGTTTGAATCGGTTGTTGGTGCAAAACTGCGTTACAGGGTGCGCCACGATTATGAACTCAGCGTTAACGCGACTGGTTACGCCGATTCCGACCACCGCGTTAATGCATGACAACTGGGTGGCATTGATGGCAGCGGCTACCGGCAGCATTGTTTTCTGCGATGAACCTTTAGTTAAGTATCGTCAACATCATGGCAATAGCGTGGGCGCGAAGTTCTATGGTGTGAATTATGTCGTGAAGAAGTTATTCAATTTGATGATAGGTCGAGATGACCGTGTTGCGCTGATTGCGATGATCAAGCAAGGCGAGGCATTACTTGATCGATGTGGCGAGCAGATGACAGATGTTGACCGCAAAATGTTGTGTGATTTTGTGCAACTGTCAGCATCAATGACGTTGATGGCCAGATTAAAGGTTATTTATAAACACAGTATCTATCGATATGGAATATTGAGAAATTGGATGCTGTTGTTTGATCTTTTGTCTTTACAGTCTGACCAGCCAAGCCTTAAGTGAGTCGTTACCACTGCTGTAGCGTTGTTTCCTACTAGCTTTTACCACTCATCTTGCCGTTCAGAGTAGCCATTTGCTCGAAGGACAGCTTAATTCCAGTCCACCAGTCCTCCAGTCTATGTGGTGGAGCAGACCACTTGTTTAATTGTCTGTAAAATATTCTATGGCGGCAGTATTAGTGGGTTTTAAATGCATGGCTGAAATTTTCTTAGATAATTTCACGAAAACTCGCATTTATTGCTTTTAGGCTTGGGTGGTTTTCGGTAGAGTATGGCTTGTTCATTGACTTGGTCGAGCATACATTGCCTAGAGATTGGAGCCTACCGAGTAGTAACGTAGCCGAGTAGTAACGCAGTACTGAGTAGTACTCAGTAGTACACAGTACCGAGCAGCAGCATAGTTAGGTCGGCATAGGCTTAGGCCAGAAGTATAATCAATAGCCAATAAGCATGCCAACGGTCATAAGTGATGTAATCATGTTGACGAATCACGTCGACTATAGTCTAGATGGCCGAAGCAAAAGGGTTCACAGCGAAAATCCTCAGAGACAATCACTGAGATAACATAATAATTGATCACTGAGATAATATGGTTGCAGAGTAAGCTAGCCAATGGTGAGAGTATTAGAAACCACTGATTTTGCTATTGAATTGTCCATTTCAATGGTGACCTATAAAAACGATGTAGATGTTTTGCGCGAGTCTCTTGCTTGCCTGAGCCTGGCGGCCTCCCACGCCAAGCAGGCATTTCCGGCGTTGTTGATTCGAATTTATGTTGTTGAAAATGATAAGTCCTGTTTTAACCTCCAACAAATAGAGTCCTTGCTAACAAATGGTTCTCAACTGAATTGTTTTGAGGATATTAAGCTAATTGTTTCTGACATTAATGTTGGTTATGGCCGCGGCCATAACTTAGCACTATATAATGTACACTCAGATTATCACATGGTATTGAATCCAGATGTTTTGATGGCTGAGGATGCTATTACTAGCGCTATAGAGTACCTTCAGGAAAATCAGGGGGTTGCTCTTATCAGCCCATTCGCTGTCAACCGGGCTGGAGGTCGAGAATATCTTTGCAAACGCTATCCTAAAATATTTGATCTGGGCCTGCGCGGCTTTGCTCCGCGCATGGTGCAAGACTTGTTTCGACCCCGTTTACAACGGTATGAAATGCGTGATGTTACCAACAGTAGCTCACCCCAGACCGGTGTGGAAATGGTTAGTGGTTGCTGTATGGTGTTGAGAACAGACGCGTTAAAACGGGTAGGTGGCTTCTCAGATAGGTACTTTTTGTATTTTGAGGACTTTGACCTTTCTTTGCGTGTGAGGCATGTTGGTGAAGTGGCTTATATGCCACAAATGAAAATAGCACACTACGGCGGTTATACGGCTAAGAAGGGTATCTGGCATATCATGCTTTTTGTTAGCTCTGCAGTTAAGTTTTTCCATCGCCACGGTTGGCGTTGGGTGTAGCGGCATGTGGTAGCTGCGCTTAGCACCGCTGACTGTATTGTTCTAAACGCGTTGCTCCTGACTGCCAAATTTAGGTAATATTACTTGCCTTGCTTGCGCCATCCTTGGCAAATTCTATAGTTAAAGATATTATTGTACTGGCTACTACTGAAGGTGGCTTGAATTGTTAGATTTTTGCGATCTACGGGACGAAGTAAATAATGATTAGCCGACGACAGATTAACATTAATCATACGCCTTATCTGCCTGGCAGCGCCCATTCGGATCATATTGATCGTATTATTAGTGTTATAGTTCAATGTGTTACAGCTCAGTGCGTTACGTCGAACTACCGTACTCTTACCACTCTTCTATTATCTTACCTTGCGCTTTTGCTGCTCCTGCCCTAATGGGGCGACTAATTTTCTTTTACATTTATTAAAACAATTTCATGACTTTACCTATTAATTCACTCAAGGTTATGGTCTATTTAACCTAAAAGTGGCTTGGAGCAAGCACAATGAACAAAGATAAGTTGGTTGTATTTGATACAACTTTGCGAGATGGCGAGCAAAGTCCAGGCGCGTCCATGACAAAGGATGAGAAAATCCGTATTGCTAAAGCGCTTGAAAAAATGA
>JANQMK010000347.1 GCA_028280085.1 Pseudomonadales bacterium | reverse complement strand
CTGATATGACGGAGTCTATACATTTAGCGGGCAAGCTGGCATTTACCATTGGCCAGGTTTCTCGTTCCGGTAGAAAACAAGATAACGAGGATTCTATTGGTATACGTATTCCCGATGGCAGTTTGCAGACGACGAAGGGCGCCGTTGCGGTTATTGCTGATGGCGTGAGTGCGGCAGAAGCTGGCAAGCAGGCAAGTGAATCCAGCGTGCAGAATTTTCTTTATGATTATTACTGTACACCTGAGTCTTGGTCAGTAAAACAATCTGCTCATAAAGTATTGACGGCGCTTAATCGGTGGCTCTATGGCCAAGGCCAACGCTTTAGCGAAGAACGCAAAGGTTATGTAACGACACTCAGTTTGGTTGTGTTCAAATCTAGGACGGCGCACCTGTTTCACGTAGGCGATTCAAGAATATATCGTATTCGAGGCGAGGAGATTGAACAGCTAACTCGCGATCATGTAACTCGGATTAGTAAGGAACAGGCTTACTTAGCGCGAGCGATGGGATTGGATATCAGAGTTGATATTGACTATAAATCTGTGGGTTTAGAGCAAGGTGATATTTTTATTTTAACTACGGATGGTATTCATGATTATATTGATCAATCGCTACTGTATTATTTGGTCAAAAGTAGTAAAGGCGATACTTACGATGAAGCCTGTGAACAGCTGGTATTACATGCGAAAAACAACAACAGTCCCGATAACCTCAGTTGCCAGATACTTCGTATCGATCAGTTGGCAAGTGAAACAGCAGATGATATTTATACGCAATTAACGGAGTTGCCTTTTCCGCCGAGTTTAGAGCCGGGGATGAGCATTGACGGTTACCAGATAACGGACATCATTCATGAAAGTAACCGCAGTCAACTCTATCGTGTGCACGACCCTGAAACCAACGAAAATCTGGTGATGAAAACACCGTCGGTTAACTTCGAGGATGATGCGGCCTATATCGAACGATTTATTATGGAAAGTTGGATTGGCAAACGTATCAAGAGTGCGCATGTGGTAAAAGTCATTAAGCCTCAAAGAAAACAAACGTTTTTGTACTATCTGGCGGAAGATGCTGGTGTCATTACGCTGCGTGATTGGATGAAACAGAATCCCAAAGCGTCGATAGAACAGGTGATGCGCATTATGGAACAAGTGGGTTGGGGCTTAAGAGCATTTCATCGTCGCGAAACATTGCACCAGGATATTAAACCAGAAAATATTGTATTAGATCGTAATGAGCAGGCGAAGATTATAGATTTTGGATCCTGTTATGTGGCAGGTATCGCAGAGATAGCAGCACCTTTTGTGCGTGACATTGCATTAGGCACAGAAACCTATTCCGCACCTGAATATAAACTTGGTCGGGAACCAACGCCGCGAAGTGATATGTTTTCGTTGGCTATCATCATCTATGAAATGTTAACAGGCGAACTACCTTTTGATGGCAAACTAGAGAATTGCAAAACAGTAAAAGACTATAAAGCTACTAGATATATACCGATGTACCTGAAAAATCCGTTGGTCCCTATCTGGTTTGATGGGGCGTTAAAACGTGCTTTCAGACTTGAGCAGGAGCGCCGCTACGGAGATGTCGATGAATTTATTTATGACTTGCAACATCCTAATGTTAAGTATACCAAACGTATGGTTAGACCATGGGTTGAAGAAGACCCGCTAAAGTTTTGGAAAACCATGACGCTCGTTTTAGTGCTTACCCAAGTGCTTACCCTGGTGCTATTGTTTGATGTTTACTAACGTTATCGATTTTCTTTGCAGCCGGAGATTGGCTTGACAAATTCGCAGGTGTTTTTATCTAAACCATGTTCGATACAGGCTTTAATGGCAGGTATTCTAGGATGACCGCTGTGATAGGCGCTAGCTAGCGTTTGCAAGGACTCCATGGATTTTATGCGCTTGTTGTTTTGGTGATAGGCATATGCCAACAGCTCTAAAATCTGGATAAATTGCTTATCGTGAGGCTTATAGTATGCAATTGACTGAGTTAGCATATCGATGGCTTGCTGATATTCTTGATTCATTAGATAACCTTCACCTAACCGACGCAATGCGAATTTCCTCGTCGGCTTATGGCTGAGAGATTGTTTTAAGTGCATGATGCCTTCATCTGTTCGATTGAGGCCGACTAGCGCACTGCCCAGATATGCGTGAATTTCGCCGCTTTCGTCTTTGTCTAATGCTTGGTGTAATACCTGTTGGGCTTGTTCACATTCTCGTTGAGCTAAATATACATTGGCGAGGTAACGGGTTGCTCGTAACCCTTTTTCATTGATGTCGATAGCGTTGCGCCATAGCTTTTCTTCTGAAGACCAATAGTCAACTTGTCGCAGCGAATATAAGGCGAGCACTATGATGAAGAGTGTGGATGTTAAAGAGATGAGCCTATGGGATATAGATAATTGTCTCGCAATGGTTGCACACCCCCAGACTGATATGATGGCTAAACCAATCAGAGGTAAATAAGTATATCTATCGGCAATGGGCAACACGCCAAAGGGGATAATGCCAATGACTGGTATCAACATACCGAAAAACCAAGCTGTGCCCACGAATAAGAATGGGTAGTGCCTGATAGTTTTGAGAGTGTAGTATAGAGCCACCAGTATGAATGAAAAGACCAGTAAACTAAAGCTGGGATGTGTCGTCGGTATCTCGTCTCTAAAATGAAATGTTAGCTGATTGGGCCAGTAAAATGTAGTGATATAGTGGTAGTAATAGACTGGTATGTTGATAATGCGTTCAGCGATGGGTGGTTTTTCCCATGCTCGCCCACCGATTTCATGTGCCACATAGGGGATGAAACAAAATAGTAAAGCAAGAAAAAACAGAGGGAGTTTTTCAATAATAGATTGTTTTAGTTGTTTAACATAGACTGGTTTGCTAACAGTGGGAATAGGTATTTTTTTAAGTGACCATATGTCTAGTAGTACTAAAATAAACGGCAAGGTGACGATCGCTTGTTTTGACATGGCGCCAAGTATAAAAAAAACAGTTACTGCGACATATAGCCTCCTGTCACGGGTTTGACTGAATAGATAGTAGCAAAATAACGCTGCTGTAAAAAATAGTCCGCTGAGCACATCTTTGCGTGACGCTAGCCAAATAACAGGTTCTACTTGTAGAGGGTGTATAGCGAAGATCGTGGTGGTTAATAGGCTAGGCGCCAGTTGGCTGGTTGTTGCGTAGAGTAATCTGAGTAATATCAATGAGGTGATTATATGTAAGAGCAGGTTTGTAATATGAAAACCGCCTAGCCACTGACTATATATTACCTTGTCCATATAGTAACTTAGCCACGTGACGGGCATCCAAGCCCCTTCTACCGTATGTTGAAACGCCCATACAGCATATGCTTTAAAACTGCCGTGCCAAAGTAATTGGTTGTCAGTAATATATTGAGGATCGTCTAGAGAGATGGCGCCAAAGCTAACTGCCTGGCCAAAAACCACCAGGCAAAGGCTAATGACCAAGACATTGCAAAATAAGAATTTGACATTCATCTGGTTGGGTCTAGTGCACAGTTAACCACAATGTTATTGATAGAGTTATTCAATTCACTGGTTGAGCTGAGTCGACGACTAAACCTTTCAATAACGACGTTATTTCAGTTTTCGTGGGACAAATACTTTTTTCAATTTAGCGTAATCAGGCAAACCATTTTTATAGGGTGGATAATCTTCCCCTTGAATTAACGGCTCTAAGTAATCATAAGCTTTAGCAGTAATATGGAAACCATCACGGGATATATAGTTCCTCGGTAGCTTTTGCTCCACATTGGCTACTGCTGACAACGGCGCTTCGCCGATAGCCCAGCTATACTTCTTTGTCTTTTTTCTAACAATAGTCGGCATGACAGCGTTTTTTCCGGCGATAGCAAATTCGACCGCAGCTTTTCCCACGGCGTAAGCTTGTTCTACATCTGTAACAGATGCAATATGTCTTGCTGCGCGTTGCAAATAGTCTGCTACTGCCCAATGGTATTTATAGCCTAAATTTTCTTTTACCATGGTTGCTAGTGTGGGGGCGACACCGCCGAGCTGGCTATGACCAAATGCGTCTTTTGAGCCAGCTTCAGCGATAAAAGTGCCATCATGATATTGTGCACCCTCTGATGCAACGACGACACAATAGCCGTATTTCTTCACGGTTTTTTCTACCTTTTTGAGAAACTTAGCCTGATCAAAAGCGATTTCGGGGAACAAGATAATATGTGGAGCGTCTGTCCCATCCCTGCCAGAGGCAAGTCCGCCAGCGGCAGCGATCCAACCGGCATGTCGGCCCATAACTTCCATAATAAACACCTTGGTTGATGATTCGCACATCGAAGCGACATCTAGACTAGCTTCCTTAATGGAGACCGCAACATATTTTGCGACTGAGCCAAAGCCTGGACAGTTATCAGTAATTGGTAAGTCGTTGTCGACTGTTTTGGGGATGCCGATGCAGGTAATGGGATACCCCATGGTTTCACTGATTTGAGAAACCTTATGGGCGGTGTCTTGGGAGTCGCCACCACCATTGTAAAAAAAGTAGCCTATATTATGTGCTTTAAATACTTCAATGAGTCGTTCATACTCCGCAAGATTTTCAGCGATACTTTTTAGTTTATAACGGCAAGAGCCGAAAGCTCCTGCTGGGGTATGACGTAGTGCCGCGATAGTTT
>JANQMK010000292.1 GCA_028280085.1 Pseudomonadales bacterium | reverse complement strand
CTAAAAGAATTTGGCCGCTTTCTAGAAGATAAGGGTCGGGCTCTTCTTCACCAATATCGGATAGCCTCTTTTTTTCGTCTTCGCTTTCTTTTAACGTTTTAAACGGTGTTAATCCTTTTGCTAAACGCCGTTTGTTGAGTAGGGCTAGGGCTTGCTTATCAGTATCATCCTTTTCTTTAATACGCTTAGCTTCGCTAAGAGAAAGAAATTTTTTGTTGCGATTGGTGTTAACTACCTCTAGTTGATCTTGTAAATAAATAAAGTCAGGGTCTGTTTTTATGCGTTCATTATGTTGGTTAATAAGTTTTGGTATAATGCTATCCATCTGATAGTAAGCGTGATGACGGGCTGGCAATATTTGATCCCACTCAAGCGCGTTGTCCAGCGAGCTTTCACCAACGATTTCTTTATCATAAATCGGGGGGAACTCAATATCAGGGATGACGCCTCTGTGCTGCGTACTTTCACCAGAAACGCGATAAAACTTCGATTGCGTCAATTTAAGTTGGCCTTGGCGTAAACGTGTCAACAGTTGCACAGTCCCTTTGCCAAATGACTGGCTGCCAATTACGATGCCGCGCTGATAGTCTTGTATTGCTCCAGCAAATATTTCGGATGCAGAGGCGCTCATTCGGTTGATAAGAACCGCTAGTGGGCCACTATAAAAAATATTGCCTTGGGTATTGGGATAGTGCTCTATGCGTCCGTTAACATTCCGAATTTGTACCGCTGGACCAGATTTAATAAATAGGCCTGTCAACTTTGCAGCTTCTTCTAAAGAACCACCACCATTGTCTCGCAAATCGATAAGAATGCCGTCCACGTTATCTTTTTGTAATTCGGTGATGAGTTTTTTTACGTCGCGGGTGGTACTTTTGTAATTGGGATCGCCTTTGCGTACAGCATCAAAGTCAATATAAAATGTTGGCAAACTAATGACGCCTATCTTAAGCAGTTGATCGTGGCGAGTAAATTCAATAACTTTTTTCTTGGCTGATTGTTCTTCTAGCTTAACTCTATTGCGTACAATGGTAATGATTTTGTGTTCTTCCGTACTGTCAGAGCCTGCGGGAATAACGGCTAGGCGGACTGTTGAGCCTTTTTTGCCTCTAATTTGATCCACCACTTCATCTAAGCGCCAACCCACCACGTCAACAATCTCTCCGTCAATACCTTGGCCTACCCCAGTAATTCGGTCTGCCGGTTTTAGTTCACCTTGTTTGTCAGCAGGGCCTGCAGCTATTAGCCGCACAACTTTTGTATATTCATCTTCTTGTTGTAACACGGCCCCTATTCCTTCAAGAGACAGTTTCATATTGATGTTAAAGTTTTCTGACGTACGAGGTGACAGATAGGTAGTGTGAGGGTCATAGAGTTGTGTGTAAGAGTTGATAAAAATCTCGAATGCGTCCTCGTTATTAGTTTGCTTCACTCGACTGAGTTGGTTTAGATAGCGTTTGCGTAATACCTTCTCAATATCAGCCAAGTCTTTACCCGCTAACTTTAGGCTTAGAGCGTTGCCCTTGATGCGTCGGCGCCAAAGGTTGTCAGCTTCTTTATCATCTTTAGGGTGTTCGGCATTTTCCCTATTCAGTTCTACCGATTCGTCTAGCGTAAAATTTATTTTGGCTAAATCGTCAGTCAGGTTACGCAATGTTTTATTGAGGCGGTCAATGACGCGCTTTTGATAGCGGTTAAAAATAGTAAGGCCGGAGCTCAGGTCACCTTTTTTTATACTGTCGTCTAGTGTAAAGCGATAAACTTCGAAGTCATCAATATCACTTTTCAGAAAAAATAAGCGGGCAGGGTCGAGGCGTTTTATATACGCATCAAAAAACTGTGATGAAAACTCATTATCAATGCTGATTTCATTATAGTGATAAGTGGCTAGCTTTTTGGCAATATCTGTGGCAGTTCGCGATTGAGTTTGGCTGAAGCTCAGTTTGGGGACAGTGTTATCTATGATGTGGGCATCTGAGGTAGCATCAGCTCTTGCAGCTAAACTGGCACCTAGAGTGCCAGCAAGGATTAAAATCAAGACAAAGCGGAATGGGTAAGTTATAGCTAGACGATGATGGCATGTACTCATATTTCAGAAATCCGGATTTTAAATAACAACTTTGATGACGACTTTGACAACTACAATAACGACAAGTTATTTAAATAATTACAATAGGGCGAGTCTATTAATTGATCATCTTAAATAATCTACTCCATTAAAACTTTCCCTGGCGCCTGATCTGATTTTTTTGGCCTATTCTTGACGGTATTGCTAATATCCTTATTAAATGTAATGTTTTGTGGTTTTTTTAGTCTAAACCGCCTAAATTCGCTAACTAAACTTAGGTGCTGATATCCGCCGGACTGGATTGATACTAGCAACTCTCATCTACGGTAACAGACACAGTCATCTACGGTAACAAACACAGTTAGCATAGCAGTATTGCTACTGTAGTGACAGCCAAAACGTGGCTCATGAGCCATCTCTGGCCCCTGCAGGGCTGGCCATCTAAAGGGCTTTGATTATATCAATGAATTCGTGAGGATAGGGTAGTCCATTTGGATAGTGCTGTGGCGGTTATTGCGACAGGGGTTATTTGTTTTAGTCCCCCGCATTATATTGGTGCGCAGTGGTGAATCCCAGATTAATGCTGCCTAACGTTAATAGCCATAGCTTATTGTTAAGCTGCTAGCCGACTTGCTAGACATTCGATTTCACTAAATCCGGCGAATACTTGTCTGGCGACTGACATGATACTATCTTCGTCAATATTTAGCTTCGTAGCTAACTGATCAATTGAGATCGTAATATTACGTCCAATTCCTATGCCGAAGTTGTTTTGCTCTAGCAGCAAATGACTGAGCTGTATAAGATGGACATAGGCACTAAAGTCGCCTTCATAAGTTGTATTGAAGCGCTCGCCTATCGCTGTGACGACGGCGTCTGGCATATCCCACTGAGCAAGTAACCAAGCCCCCAGTGATGCTTGATCAGAGTTGAGAGCTAGTAGTGTAGGTCCTAGTTGTTTGGAGTGGCTTTTCATACTTTGGTAGTCACAAGCTGTCTGCGTTTCTAACAGTTTGTTAAGGGTTTGATATTTAAATTGAAACATATGACCAAGCGCAAGAATGCCATAATTTTGCGTAAAGCCTACTAGGTAGGCTGTACTAGGACGAAGTTGAATATTGGGAATCCGTCTAGCGAGTGCATGCATAAGGGTCGCTGAATACATTGAATGACGCCACAGTGAAATGTAGCCTAGGGGGCCCTTGCGCGGTGTGCGAAACGCTTTAATGGTCGCCACTCCTAATGCGATGCTGCTGACTAAATCAATACCTAGGGCTTTGTTAACGGCTTCATCTAAAGTCTCTATTGTTGCTGAATGAGTAAAACAAGTTGCTCTGGCATAGCGCATAACTTGGGTAGAAATCTGTGCATCCTTCGCCAGACTTTGGGTTACCCGCTGCGGTGTAGTGAATGGATCAGCTAAAAGCTGGATCATTTGCTTGGCAATGCAGGGCAACTTCGGCAGCATACTATTCGGATCAATCAGTTCAGCTAGTTCACCAATTAACCCTACATTATTGTCCGAGGTAGACTCGATTTTATCGCTATCTGTTGTTGGCAAACTAGGTTGGCTAGTTTCGGAGGTGGTACTCTCACTACTGTTGAACGCATTAACCGAGGAGATTGGCGCACTGTTAGTCCCGTTAAGATTGATGAGTTGTCTAAACGTGGAAGTAGGCATGCTTATCAACATTCGGTTTGAGCCAGATTGGAAGATAATGTTGTCGCGCTCAAATAGTTTTTCGTCGATGATAGCGGGAATCTGGTATAGCTGAGAAAACGGTGGATGGGAGCCCTCAACGCAATCTTCAAATAATGTTGTAGCCTCTTTGTTACTAACGAGGCGGTATTTGGCACCAAATAACTGATTGATGAGCTTGATATCAACAGAACAGAAAAAGGGTATAATAGCTACTAGGTATTTTTCGCCGTCGGTAAGAGGTACAGCTTTGATCACTTCTTCGGGAGAAATTTTAGCGGCCTTGATAGCATCGACGAGGCTTAGTTCGCACTCAAACTCAATAACCCCATAGTTCGCCTGATTAGCTTTGAGGAATTCAGCGACCTTTTTGGCAATTACGTTGTTTCCAGCCACGCTTGTTAACTCACTTGCGATAGTACAATGTAGGGTAGAAAGTACTTTGTTCGATACAAAGTAGATATGTTTAGAAAAACTAATACTGTATTAACGTATAAGTTTAGATGTTTTACACTACAAATTGTCAGAAAAAAGTCACATTATGATTAGACTAATTTGTGAGTACAAGATTTGTCGTTAGTCGTCTGAGGTCTAATAACTGAGATTTTTAATATGGTCTATATTCAGATAGGTGATATAGAAGTGCACGAGTTATATTTTACGTTATAGTGGGGCAACATCGTGAAAATATCGTAAAGTGAAAACATTGTAAAATTGTAATTGTAAAAGAGTTGCGATACGATAGTGATTAACGCGTTGTTCGCAACCTTCTCTTAACTTCGTTTTGTCGATCATACAACTGGTGCCTTTAACACAGCATCCTTGAGTGCTTGCAATACCTCTGTGCGGGTAATCAAACCCACCAGCTTTCCATTGTCAACGACGGGGTAGATTTTGGGTCTGCGGTTATCCATTTGCTTAGCTAAGTCAATAATTAAGTCTTCTGGCGAAATAGATACGACTTCGGTTCGCATAACTTCATCAACTGGGGGTACCCCTTCGGAGTGATAACTACTGACAAGCAGTTGGTGAATACAATCTTGTTCAGATACAAAACCGATAACTTGCTTCATGCTATTTACAACAGGCGCTCCAGTTAGGTTGTTGTGTAGTAAAATATCGACCACGTCAGTCAGTAGGCTTCCGCTTTTGACATACACGGGGACTTTGTTCATGTAGTTTTTGATTAGGTCTCTAGGCATTGATTATCTCCCGCTGAAACTTGATTAACCTCAATTAGTTGTCTTGTGCCATTAATTAGCCACAGCAATCAGTTATTATTTGGTGAGACCATATTAATTAACTGTCCAACCGTGGAGGTTATCAGAATACTGTTGGGCAATGGAATAATCTTGCTATCAAATTTACGATTTAGTCATTATATGACTAAAATAAGCACAATTTTAGTGCGTTAGTAGGCGTTTTTCGAAAAAAACCTGATTATTGACTGAATATTAAAGCTGGTTTTAGCCCTTTGAGAGTAGTTGTAACGGGATAATTTGACCTTGCGTTTGCCCAGCCGTTTACCGTTATTTATGCGCAGGTGCAACTTTAAATACGATTCAAACAATACTGATAAAATCTATTGCTGATATAATCATCTCCGGTAAAATGCCTTTATCTATATGGCATGGCTTATTTAATGCAAACGTCTAAGTTTATGGGCTGATTGTGCTTTTTTATGGTATTAATTGTTTGCGAGACTGATGATAATGAGAAAGATATCAATTGACGGCACCGTGTTAGTTGAAACAAAAGGTGCAGGTAGTGAAGATGATGTTTTTTATTTTGAGAGAAGCGGTAACAATACGGGTAATAATCTAGTACGGATCGAAAATAACTTAACTCATGTACCTGCCGGTATTAAATCCTACGCCAGTCATGTAGGAGTTTGCGCTCACGGCAGCCTTGATTTCTCTATTGTCAAATTAGACAAGCCTGGTGCTGGTAAGGCGGTTTACACAACTAGCTTAACCGCTGGTGATGCAGTGATTTTTGACCGTAAGAATACGGATCGTGGCGATATTCAGTTAATTTGCGTTATCAGTAAAAATGCTGCTGTTTTTACCTCTACCGGCGCTCGCGATATTCAGGCTATAGCGACAGAGTTGGCTAGTACATTTAATGTCGCAATCGACAATATTATTATCTCCTGTACAGGCGTTATTGGACAACCTTTGCCGATGTCTAATATTATCCCTGCAATTCAAACCTCGGGTAATAAACTGGTAGCCGGCATTGTGCCTGATGTCGCAGACGCCATATTGACTACAGATCGGCAGCGAAAGACGGGTTCAGTTAAGTTTGATGAGGTCGTCATTTGTGGATATGCCAAAGGGGCGGGCATGATAGAGCCGAACATGGCAACGATGCTGGCATATTTCTATACCAACGCAGACATAACTAAGGAGCAGCTAGATACTATTTTAAAACGTGCTGTATCGAAATCATTTAATAGTATTTCCGTCGATTCTGATGCAAGTACCAGTGATACAGTGGCGTTGGTATCGACACGGGAACTTGCTTTGACTGAGGGCCAACTAGATGATTTTGAACGGGCACTAACGGCGCTGTGTATCAAGTTGGCGCGTGACATTGTCGGGCAGGCGGAAGGTAGTTCCAAAGTTATAGAAGTGGATGTGGCTATGTCAACCAGTGACGCCGAAGCGACGCTAACGATGAAAAAGATTTTGAACTCACCGCTAGTAAAAACAGCAGTCTATGGTGCTGACCCTAATTGGGGCCGTATCGTCATGGCAGTGGGTAAACCGAATAACTATTTTGAGCAAACTGAGATTGAACCAAAGGATTTGGTTATTCAGCTAATGGGAACCACTGTGTTTAATCGAGGTATGGAACTGGATACTGATTTGGAGTTATTGTCGGCGGCAATTAGACAAGCCAAGAGTGTTAGTATTAGTGTCGAGATTGGCGCAGAGGGAAGGCCATTACCTTATAGAGCTAAAGGTTGGGGGTGTGATTTAACCGAGCGTTATGTCAAAATTAATTCAGAGTACACTACCTAGCAGGTAAATTTTTATTAGTGGGCCAGCTCAATTCTTAACGGTAACGGTATAGTAAGGCAGAGATTGCGTGGATTTTTTTAGGCAATTTTACACATTTGATGGTGTGCTGGGTCGCCTCGAGTTTATCATTTGTTTAGTCGCAATGTGGTTGTTTCTATCTATCATTAACTCCCTGGTTATCGGTTTCATTGAGCCAAACAAACCGTTGACTATTGTAATAATAAAAGTGGTTTCTCCCGTTGTTAGCGTAATATTTTATACCCCCATTTTTATTAAAAGGTTACGCGACATGGGGTGGCCAAAAAAACTGATTGTACTGCTATATACGGCGGCAATATTCAACCAAAACATGTTGATGCTGTTCGGTGACATAAGCTATTTCGTCTTGCCGGGATTGATGGCGGCGGTTCCAGCTTTTATTTTGTTTTTATTTATGTTGCTTAAGCCCGGCAAAGTCAGTACATAAATTTTTTAAAATGCGCTACTAAGCATGTGCAACTAACTTGCTACCCTCGCAGCCACTTACGGCTGAAACTTGGTATGGCATAGACACAAAGACACTGCGGACAAGGACTTAGGCGCAGCTCTCGATGCTATGTCTAAGTCCTTGCTGACGCATTTCTCCACTATTTAGAGGTAGTCTAGGATTCAGAAGTGGCCTAGGTCTTTTTTAATAATGTCCCAAGACTGATATTGCTGACATTAACAGTAGGATTAATGGGCGCAGTGTACCACAGCGGGGCGTGTTCAGAGGACGGGACGACATTAGTAAAACCGTGAAACTCACGATGAGGACCTGCGATTGTTTTTTCCATTACCATCGAGATGTACTGGTCGATACTGCTTTCGAGTGTATTGCCGTTAAGAATAACTTCCACATTGTTCTTTTCCGCATAACGTTTTAAGCCGGGAATCCGCGAATTTAGTGGCGCATAGCTGTCGGCAGCCATGCCGTTTTCGCTACTAACGAACAGTTGTCCATCTATATGCACGACTAGCGAATGATTACCTTCTGTGTGGCCAGGGCTTTGTACCAAGGCAACCCCTTGACCCAGCATCACGCTGGAATCCAACAGGATAACTTTTTGAGGATCGATGTTTTTTACGCCATCTGGACAGTACCAAGGTTTTTGGATAGGCAGAAGGCCGTGGGCGGATTCCCATTCCTGACGCATCACTAATAGCTTTGCATTTGGGAAGTAACCGGGGTTGTTATCGTACCCTAACCATTTTCTCAGCTCCTGGACATGTAGATGATCAAAAGTGATGTAGTCAATATCTTCGGGTGAAAGGCCATGCTTTGCTAACAAGCTCGCGGTGTTGTCAGTGGCTTTTCTCAATTGAGGCTCAACAAATTTTTTATTGATGATGCCAAATCTACTGCGAAAATTCTTAAAGAATGGTGTTTCGCTATTGCCAATAGGGTCATTAATACCAAACAATAAGTTTTTTAGGCCGTTACGTGTTTTAAACTGCACGATAAACATTTTGTTGCCTAAAGCGATATAAGGAATGAAGGATTTTACCGCGTGTAGATAAGCGAACTTTGTGGGGTAAGGCGCCAATACCATGCTGACCGTTTTCAAATGGGTTGCCTCTTCACCGGAAAGCATAAGCTCTCTGAACTGCAATGCCCGTTGCCGGACATTTTCCAAGCGTTCAGTCGGACGAGCGGCAAGTCTAGCGTCTTTGAACACGGCAAGATCTTGAATGTCATGCTGTTCGCGTAGGGTTTTAGCGGGGCTTGCAGTTTTTTCTTTTATTGTATCCATTTTCTTAAATTCCATTGAGGTTTAATGGCCGGCTGTACCTGTAGTACCTGGATTAAAGCGAAAGATCTGAAACGGGCTGTAGGATTGTGTCTGTCTATCGGTACGGTTGAAAACCTGGTGCAGAGCGCTACAAGTGACATATATATAGTTGTCTGGACCAAAACTAAACCCATCGGGCCAGCGCAAGATAGGTGTTTTAAACAGGGTCTCTAACTCGCCGCTAGGTGATACTCGCATAATGGCATCATGTTCGATATCCGTTAGATAAACATTGCCATCATCATCAATGGTCATACCATCACTCATTGTTTTAGGACCCACTAGCTCAATTTGACTGGCTATATCCGCTAGTGGAAGAGCAAAATCGTTGAGGGCTGCCGTATTGATACGGTACAGATTTTCATTAGTAAAACCGCCGTAGTAAAGTGTTGTGCTGTCACGTGACAGAGCCATACCATCGACACCAGGTTTGAGTGTAAATATTCCTGGTATGGACATTGCCACCCCTTGAACGACCGGCACGAAATCGCCAGCTAATACTGAAGGATGACTGCTTAATACACGGCGTGCCAATTGGTTCTGTACATCGTAGACAACGATCGCAGGGATGCCATTAACTATGCCTGCATCAGAGATATAAATCCATCGGCCATTGGGTGATACTTGGAAATCATTAGCATATGAGCCGAGCCCCATAATGCTAATGGGAAAGGTGTAGCTATGAACAAGTTCGCGGGTTGTTATGTCAAAAGCAAAAATGCGTGCCCGCTCCAATAGACCATGAAAACCGGCATCGAGAACCCAAAGTCGGTTAAACTGATCAACACGCAGGGGCAATATAGAAATGAATTTGTCCTCTCGTGAACCACTAGGCTGCCAACTGAGATCAGGGAAGGGAACAGCTTCACCGTTAACTAATTCTGCAACTGCAATATCAGGTCTAGCTTCAGGCATAAAAGAAAAAAATATGCGGCCATCCGGCGCGACACTGATGTTACCTGGTGGGATATCAAGGTTGGCGACTACTTCGAGTTGATCTTCCGACATGATTGGCTCTCCCGTCAAATCGGGAAAACGGGCGCGTTCTGAACAACCCAGTGAGATGCTCAAAGTAACTGTTAGAGCCAGTATTTTTAATATGGCATTATTCGTGGTCACAAGAATATTATTTTTTGTCACAGCATTCCCCTCGGTGAAAGCACTCAAAAGATGATTTATGTTGGCCATAATACATAGAAGGGTTGTTTAATTTGAAGCGATATATCAGTTTGAACATTAGCCTAGTTTTAGTCACTGCTGCTAAGGGTTATTATTGTCTAATAAATACGCTTTGCTAAATTTGTACATCTGGCCGACAGATAGTGGGCTCAAGGATTATAGGGTTATGGATTATTCATGGTCAATGGCAAAATCGGTCGAACTGCCGCTATTACAGGAACTAACGAGTTGTAAAATAGGGTAATTGACGTGGGTCAAAACATTCGATAGTACATAATGTGTCGCCAGACGTTCACGTAGCTTAGTTAATGAGAGGTTACTATTTTCTGCTTCTGTTTATTTTGGCGGCATCTATCTTTAGGACATGTTCAGAGCATGCTCTTTCGAGCAGTTATTTTCTGGCATTTTTTTCGGCACTCTTACTTATAGGGCATTTTGGCTGTTCCGTGTTGATAGTCTATTGGTCTTTTATTGACAGGTAAATGACCTAAGAGTTTGGTGAGGTTGTTTTAGTGTTTTTCGAGGAGTAGGCTTGGTTCTTTAGACCGCGTACCTTACTGGCTATCTCTTATTAGGATTCGTTATGCCGCGTGTTATTTTTGCGCCAGCTATTCAACGGCATGTCGCCTGTGGTGAATTTGATGTGGTAGCACATACGGTGCGAGAAGCACTGAACGTCGTGTTTCAGCAGGATACGAGGTTGCGAAATTATATTATCGACGATCAGAACCTATTACGTAAGCATGTAACGATATTTGTCGATAGCAACCCTATTGTTGATCGCAAGCAAATGAGTGATGCAACAAAGACTGATAGCGAAATTTATGTGGTGCAGGCCTTGTCGGGTGGCTGATAATAAACTATTAACAGGATACTACTGAGGAAGAAGCGGTGGCTGATACGATCTATGTTGGTACACGCAAAGGACTGATAGTTCTAACAAAGGCAACCAGCTTTGTCGGCTGGCAACAAGCCGCACTACATTTTGCGGGCGAACCAGTCACGATGGTGCTATCGGACAAAAGAGATGATACCTTATATGTAGCACTAAATTTGGGGCATTTCGGCGTCAAGATGCAACGCTCGCAAGATAACGGAAATAGCTGGCAAGAAACTACCGTACCCAGCTATCCAGAACAACCCGAAGCAGCCAAAGATCAATTACCCTGGTCGTTATCGCAAATATGGTGCTTGGAAGTCGGGGCGTTAGCAACGCCTGGTGAACTATGGGCAGGTACCATCCCCGGAGGACTATTTCATTCGCTAGATGGTGGGGATTCATGGCAATTAGTACGCTCGTTGTGGGATAGGCCGGAGCGAGAGAATTGGTTTGGTGGTGGTTATGATGCACCGGGAATTCATTCCATTTGTGTTGATCCTCGGGATAGTAATTGTATAACCGCGGCGGTGTCTTGTGGCGGAGTTTGGCAAAGTCGTGACCATGGCGAAAGCTGGCAGTTGCGATGCGATGGCATGGTGGCAGACTACATGCCTGCAGAACGCCAAACTGATCCCAGTATTCAAGATCCTCACCGTTTAGTGCAGTCTGTGTCTAATCCTGATGTGATGTGGGTTCAACACCATAACGGAATTTTTCTTTCTACTGATTTTTCAGCTAATTGGCAGGCCATTTCAGCTAAGCCGTCATCATTTGGTTTTACGGTAGCGGTTCATCCAAAGAATCCCGACATTGCTTGGTTTGTCCCTGCCGTTAAAGACGAATGCCGATTACCGGTCGACAATAAGTTTGTTGTTACACGGACTCAAAATGGTGGTAAGAGCTTTGAAACTATTGATGAGGGGCTACCACAGGGCTTAGCTTATGATTTAGTTTATCGTCATGGTATGGATGTAGATGAGACGGGTAATCAATTGGTGGTAGGCTCTACCACTGGGGGATTGTGGCTATCTGATGATATGGGTTCTTCTTGGCAATGTTACTCAACGAATTTGCCGCCAATTTATTGCGTTCGATTCGGCTAATTTAGGTAGTATGAGTATATATTATCGAATTTTATCTGTGCTATATTCTACGTCAATTGCTAATGCACATTAATGGTTAATAACGTTAGGGAGAAATTGCGGTGAGTGTGACTAATACGGGTTATGGTGATTCTGAAGAACAAAAAGAAGAACAAAAAGAAGAGCAAAAGATCGGCTTAGTGTTTGATGACAATGCGTCTAAACAGGAAGAACCTAGTGGTGTTGATGAACCATCTGAACATGTAGATAATATTGCGCAAATAAATCGAGGTGACGAAGAACCGAGTAAGGTTGAACCAGCGACGAATGACAATAGCGCGCTTTCAAATGACATGGCTGGTGGTATTAAACCAGATAATGTTAATCCCTCCAAAGATGTAACGTCTCGGCCTGCTAGTTATAAAGCTGGCCTGGCAACCGGCTTATTGTGTGCGTTGGTTATATCTGTTGTACTACTCGCTATGCTGTTTAACGTGCTCAATACGCAGCAGGGGGCAATACATAAAAAAGATTTATCTATTAATCAGTTTGCAATGCAAAGTAAAGAATTTGAAATCAATATAGCTAGTGCAGAACTTGAAGATATTACCGCTAAACTTGCTAGTATTGAGCTGAAAGAACAGGAGCTAAAGCAACTGCTCTCACAAAAGGCGGAGTTGCAATCGCAACATGCAGAAGCTCATCGTACACTAGCTCTCTTACAACAGGAATATGAAAATTTAAATCTTGAGAGAATTAAACTCAACGAGCTAACAGATAGCCATTCTGATACTACTGTAGAAGACGTTGTGGAACAGCACATTGTACAGGAACCAATTATTGTCGAAGATGTTATTGTGACAGAACCAGCTGAGTATCCACTGACGGAACAACCTAGTGTTGAGCCTTCTTCAGCAAAATAATAGCGTTACGCGCTTATGCACTAAGGTTTTGAGACTGGGTTTTGAAACTGGGTTTTGATATTAGGGTCGTGATAATGGGTTTTTGATACTGGGGTTTTAATACTGGGGCTTTGATTTAGTCCCGTATCGATTTGACGTAGAGAATAACAGATTCTAACTCCGCAGCGGTCAGTTGCTGCTGCCACGGTGGCATCTTCGATGATCGTCCAATGGCGTTACCGCCATGGGCGACAATATTAAAAAGATCCTTATCGTTTAACCGGCTCAGAGTTAGATTTGCAGGGGGTGGACTGTTGATAACCTTTGCCAATCTGCCATCCCCGTTGCCTGTTTTGCCGTGGCACAGTACGCACTGTGTACGAAAGATGGTCCTGCCGCTATTTATCGAAACCTGCTCGGGCGGTGAATATTTATCTAGTATGGCAATGGCGTCCGTATGATTACTATGTAAATAACTTACAAAACTAACCACTGACTCCAGTTCTAACCAAGTTAGCTCATCGCCAAAAGGCGGTGAGTAATGTGAGAGATCACTTCTCTCGAGGCCGAATGCAACGGCGGTTCGAATCCTTTCAAGATAGAGATTTTTGAGATTCATTAAATTGGTCGATGGGTATTCTTCTAGTAATAGGGGTAACGGCCCTTCACCTAAGCCTTGTTTCCCATGGCAAAGCGTGCATCTGGCTCTGAAAACTTGGGCGCCTTTAGTTATATTGGGCGTTAGATTGGATTTTTTACCATCTGTTGGAACTGGGTTGTTAGATAATGCTGAGGTTATTGAGAAGGCGGCTAGAACGACAGTTCCAAAGATTGTTGCTAAGACTTTTTTGTGTGTCATTGAATTACTCCACGATGATTTTTAGTTTCATCGTTGGGTGGATAGCACACTCAACCTCAACAGTGCCTTTTTTATCAAATGTAACCTGTCTAAATTCGCCTTGTGGGAAAGAACCTAAATCAAAGAATTTAGCGTCGGATAAGCTAAATACATTGTGGAAGAAAGGGTCGTTGTTAGTAAATTTTACAGTATCGCCCTGTTTAATCTTCAGCACTGGTACGGAAAAAGCCTTGTTTTTTTGACCAACTTCAAATTCAGCAGCCCACACCGTACTTTGGTAATTCAATATGAGTGACCACATTAAAACGAGGCTGAGTATGCTAAAAGGCTTACTTTTATTTTTCAGCTGTTCTCGTATCATCATGGATATTGCTCCATTTTTTAGTTTGGGCCTTAAGCCATTAAAGCGGAAGCATTGGCAATGTAATTGGTTTTGGTGTTCCCTCTAATGCTTGCAAAAAAGCGATGATAGCAGCAACTTCTTCGCTATTAAGATCGAGAGACGTTTTCATATTTGGTGATAAATTGGTTTTAATATCGCCACCTCGCACATAGTGGTCAACGACATCAGTGAGAGTTGTTATGGAACCATCGTGGAAGTAGGGCGCCGTGAGTGTTATATCACGCAATGTTGGCGTCTTAAAGGCACCTTTCATGATAGCCAATGGCTTTTGTGAAAACCGTCCCAGATCCGGTGGCTCATTGCCAAAAGATTTTAAGCCTATATTGTGAAAACCGTTGTCAGTAAAATTGGGTGCTGAATGGCAAACGGCACAATTACCTTTATCCTCACTAACAAAAAGTTTGAAACCCAAAATCTGTTGTTTGGACAGGGCCGTTGAGTTGCCTTTAACCCATTGATCGAAAGGCGAATCGTTGCTAATAATTGTTCTCTCAAAGCTCGCAATAGCTTTCGCCAACGTGCTTCTATTGATGCCTTCATTGGGGTAGGCAGATTTAAACAACGATTTATAACCTTCATTGTTACCTAACCAAGGGATTAGCTCTGCAAGATTAGCGTGCATTTCTGCAACTGCTTCCATAGGGCCAATAGCCTGATCTTCTAAAGAGCGCTTGCGGCCATCCCACATTTGGATGGAATTATAGGCGACATTCACTATGGTAGGTGTTGCGCGTGGCAGAATCTGGCTTTTAAAACCCCTTGCCGTTGCTAAACCGTCCGACCAACCCAGCATAGGGCTATGGCAAGTAGCACAAGACATATTGCCATGCCCACTGAGGCGTGGGTCGAAAAATAGTTTCTTACCGAGTTCGATTCTACTCGCAGTTGGTCTGTTATCATCGGGTATAGGTGGGAGATCTGGTAATAGCCACTCTTGCAAAGAAGAGTGGCCTGCCTCAAAAACATAATCATGATCAGCAGCAGAGTAACCAACTGAAGTACCGCCGATCAGGAGTAGAATGGTTTTTAAGAGATATTTAACTCTGCCGTTTAGCTCTTTCCACATTACTAACTTAATACTGACCCCCCAATATGTTTTTATAACGTTATTTGATAGACAATATAACTATCAAAGACTCAGTGTATGAGCTGATTAAGGCAATTACCTAAGCTGTAAATCACTGTACCTTGTTATCGAACCATAGCGCAGAGTTAGTTGTCGTGGCTGACGTTGCTTTTAGCTTGCCTGTCCCTTGGCAGACCTTAACTGTTGCGAATACCTTATCCAAAATGGCAGCGGTTTTATCAACGCTGCGCTGGCAAGTTAGGAGTAACTTTTAGGCATCCAGACTGGTTTTATGGTGTTAGTGACAAAAATCCTTATCTAATCAAAGTCTAGGAGATAAATAAATGGTTGCCAAATGTATGAGGTAGTAACAACTTGAATTTGACACGACTATTGTGTGATGCAAGTTAATCAGTATGCATGATTGGGCAGATGGCGTTTTCTATAGTGGTATACGTGTATCTATCACGCAAATAAAGCAATAAGCCATAATTTTATAATAATATACCATAATGCTTTGAAGGCTGATCACGAGGTCAGTTAACTCATAAAAGTTAGTATACTAGTGTCAATATTCAAAGTCTGTAACATGTAACCCTTCTCTCACCTGCCATTCCATTGACTTAGTGCCGTGACATGGTGTCAGTCGTTACAGCGTGCAGTATGTTAAATTTGGGTCATGTTAACGTTAGCGGCATTACTTGAATTGGGGGTGATTCTAGTTGAGGGCTTAGCTTAAAGCTTGTTCTGACTCTAGCCTTTTAAGGTCCTCAATGTTTTTATTCACTTCGTCAATTTCAGGTTGGGCACCGATGGCTTGAAAAAGTGCTAGCGCTTTGTCGTAATACTGTTCCGATAACTTGAACTGCCGTTGGCTAACACAGACTTCAGCGATATTATTACATTGACACGCTGCGCCCCATTTATTTGACAACCGTTGATTTATTTCTAATGCTTTTTGGTAAAAATCCATGGCTTGTTTGGCGTTGTTGCGCTTTTGATAGACCATACCTAAGTTATTATACGCGTCTGCCTGGCCCCAATCACTGTTAATATCCATATTGATTGTTAGCGCCTTATTAAATAGTTGTTCAGCTGTTTCTAGTTGCCCCCGTAGCTCATGAAGATTGCCCAGGTTATTATATTGGCAGGCAATGGCGGCTTGATTATTAGCATCTATGTTGATTTGCAGTGCTTTCATGTAAAACGCTTCTGCTTCATCAAGCTTACCTTGCTTTTTGCGCACGATACCGAGATTGCTGTAAGCATTGGCAATACCTGATGAGTCTTCGAGATCTTGGTAGATCGATAACATGTTTTCATAATAGGTTGTTGCTCGTTTCAGATCGCCTTTCGTTTCGAGTATAAACGCGAGATTACTATATCCTCGAGCAATGCCTATGTGTTCACTAATAGACTTGAATAACGAGAGGGCTTGCTGATAAAAGCCAAAAGCTTGGTCTAATTGGCTGAGATCTTCGTACAGGTTTCCTATTTTCTCAGCGATTGATGCCATCTCAACAGTTTTACCAGAGCCTTCTAGCAAAGAAGACGCTTTCACATAGTTTTCGATTGCGCCCGATAAATCGTTTGCATCCTCACAAGAAATTGCTTTGTCTATATATTCGCCAGGCATAGCTGTAGATTGACCATTGGTTGATGACATAACTGGGTTGATTGATTAGACCGATAATAGCGACACGCTAAAAACTGACAGGCTTAGTGTAGTTATAGTATTGGTCTTATACTTTTTCAATAATAGGTTGAGTGGACCATTTTAATGAGAGTTACTCGGTGATAAAAACGATAATGCCAAGTGGCTGTAGCAGTGAGGTAGTGAATTGAGGTAGTGCGGTGTTGAGTATGATGAATCGGTCTCGCCAAACTTCGCTTGGTCAATATCGATAATGGACGACTTGTTAATTCAAAGCAGAGAGAAAATGTAAAAAATTAATGGTAAATTTCCATTGCATGTTTTGTTAAAGAGCTTATGATTGCCACATAGTTACTGTTATTCACCCCTGCCAGTTACCATGAAAAATAACCCGAAAATCGACTCTCCAAAAATTGACACCCCAAAAATAGATATCTTAAAAATGGATACTCAAGAGATGGATGTCCTAAACATAGATTGTCTAAAAATATATGGTCTAAAAACACGTGGCTTAAAAGCACATAGCCGTGGGAGAAGCTGGTGTAGTACTACGTCATTTCATGCTATGTCATCTCAGTTTGTTTCTATTCTGTATGACGTATTCGCCGGTAGACGGGGTTTTGGTGGTAAAAGTACTGTGCAGGATGGCAGTGGTAAGTATGTACGTTCGTGGCGTATACGATTGTGCCATATAAGTGCTAAACACTCTGCAGTTATTTACCTAAAGCTAGTCAGTAAGCAGCTAATGATTCACAAGACTACGGCTAATAGATTTGTTAGCTATGTAAGCCTTGTTTTGGTGAATCAATTCGAGGAGAACACAAAAGATAGCCTTTTTACGCGAGGTAGCTTCTTTACACAAAATAGTTTCTCTATGCAAGACAGCTTACTCCCCTAACTATTACACGCTAGGGGAGGTGATCAGAACCTTCCCCATGTTTGTGAAAACCCCGGAAGGTTATGCCGCCGGGGTTTTTTTATTTTGCTCAACAGTAATTTTATCTCTTATCCAAATAGAGTAGAGCGACAAAAGTAGTAAAGAGGTGACTACCATGACAACATATTTTCAAGAAAAAGTTTATAGTGCAGCGATATGGGTGACATTAGAGGGAACGGTCATATGGCGTTATAGCAGGCTTGCCTACTATTTTTGTTATAATACTTATCCGTATGTCCTAATTGCATCATAATACAGAATGGTGCAATTGTAGCGCTGGTGTCTGGTTTATTTTGGTGCGTTATGCTTAGGTGTAAAGTGGTTGTTTATCGATCTTTTTGGTTAAGTTTATGGTAGATCAGATATTGTATCGATAAACGACCTAATTCAAGCAACCTTATGGTAAACGAATAACGGCGCATTAACGGGATGATACTATATAACGGAATAGTACTGACGAGATGGTACGAATGAGATAGTAGTGGAAAGAAAGTTCTAACGACATAGAACTAATAAAATAGCAGTTTCAGCAATATATTATAGCGGTGATAAATAGCGATGTATGATAAAGACCTTTATAGTGAAGCGTTGCACAAAGTAAAAAACTATCTCGGTTTCGTTTATCCGGGTAGTGACATTGAATCACTGGCGCTAAAGTTGTTAATGGCGATGGGACTGCAAGAAGAGATAGTGGCACCGAAAAGCCATCATAATAACTGGGACGAGAGGGATATTATCGCCATTACTTATGGCGATAGTTTTAATCAGCCGCAGGAGTGTCCGCTAAAAACCTTATTGTTATTTCTCGATACATACCTAGCCGACACAATTAATAGCGTCCACATTTTACCATTTTATCCTTATAGCTCGGATGACGGGTTTGCAGTTATTGACTACCGCATTGTAAATGACAGTTTGGGTGATTGGCGAGATATTAATGCTATTGCAAAGCGTTACAAACTTATGTCGGACTTGGTAATAAATCATTGCTCTAGCCGCAGTGGCTGGTTTGAGAATTACAAGCAGCGTAAAGAACCTGGTAAGGATTTCTTCTTCGAGGCATCAGTTACAGAAGATCTTTCCCAAGTAGTGCGACCTCGGACCAGCGATTTATTGATGAAAGTGCAAACGTTGGACGGGGAGCGCCATGTATGGTGTACCTTCGGGCATGATCAAGTTGATTTTGATTTTCGTAATCCAGCAGTATTGATAGAGTTTGTTAATATTATTCGTTTTTATCTAGAGCAAGGGGTAAAGCTATTTCGTCTAGATGCGGTTGCTTTTATTTGGAAAGAGATTGGTTCGGACTGTCTTAATCTACCGCAGACACACGAAATCATTCGTTTGCTACGCGCGTTGATAGAGTATAAAGATCCCCATGCAGTGATTATTACCGAAACAAATATTCCGAATCGAGAAAACCTTGCCTATTTTGGTAATGCCAATGAAGCCCACGTTATATACAATTTTTCCTTACCACCTTTGCTTGTTCATGCCATGATTACCAGCAATTGCCATTACCTCAAAAACTGGATGATGAGCATGCCTCCCGCACAAAATGGCACTGCCTATCTCAATTTCATTGCCTCACATGATGGTATAGGTCTGCGTCCAATTGAGGGTATTCTGAGCGAATCAGAGACAGACCAGCTGGTGAATACTATGCAAAGCTTCGGTGGCCAAATTTCTTGGCGAGCCTTGGATAAAGGGCGTAGTAAACCTTACGAAGTTAATATCAGTTTATTTGATGCCATGCGAGGAACGGTTAAGGGGCCGGATTGCTGGCAAGTCGAACGCTTTATGTGTGCACATGCTATCATGTTAGCGTTAGAAGGTATTCCTGCAATTTATATTCATAGCTTTCTCGCGACAGGTAATGATTATGAAAAACTAGAGCATACCGGTCGTAATCGTTCCATTAACCGGCATAAATGGGATTTTGCTGCGTTGGAATCGCTCTTGGCAGATAATGAATCACAGCATGCGGTAGTATTATCTAGACTGAAACAGTTGATAAATATTCGCACAAGACAACCAGCGTTTCATCCCAATGCTACGCAATTTACGTTGCATTTAGGCGATTCAGTGTTTGCTTTTTGGCGGCAAAGTCAAAACCGAGATCAAAGTATTTTTGCTATTAACAATATTTCTGACCAACCCCAGGTTGTGCCCTTATGTGAATTGAATCTGATTGAATTGGACAAGTGGAGTGATTTGATTTCTGGACAAGAGTACGTTGATTTGGACAAATCGTTGGAACTTGTCCCTTATCAAACAGTTTGGTTGACTAACAAGCTAGCTTAGGTCTATTGCGAGAGCTTATATATTGTGATTCGTTGATAATAGTCTGTTAAAAAATAGTTCATCAAAAAGTAAAGCGTTAGAAATGGTGTCAGCAGTAAAAAGCACAAGTTGAAAAAACAACAAAAAGCGGAACTGTGTGGCAAAAACATCAAACTGATATAAAATAATTCAACGCCATGAAATGAGTGATAAAGACTAAAAAGCCGTACCTATCTGCTATATTGTCTTGGTCGCTATTGAAAATAATAGTCGTATTGTAAAACCCTACATGGTTAACTGTCCCGTATCTAGGTGAACGTCATGACCCCTGAACAAGCTGAAGTTAGTCGAATTCTATCAGAAATTGAGAAAAATAGAGCTGAGCGTGACAAGTATCGTCGAGAAGCTGAAGAAATATCAAAGCGCCTCAATCAAAAGTGGTATCAAAAGGCTCAGAATCTAGCGCTGGTGTACTTGGTGGTGATTGCAGTTTTTGCTGGTGGTTATATTGGCTTAGGTGGAGAAATGCCCAGTATGCAGGGCAGTTCAGGCAGTATTAGAGATGGTCATAAAAACAGTATTGCGAGTATTAATACTGAACGTATCACTAAGCCGGCCGATAACCGTCATACTCACAAGTTGCACACTGACGAAAAGATTGAAGACAGTCCTGATAGAGCAGACAATTCCAGTACAATGGTTGGAGCGGTGGATGCAGAAAAGCATGAGCTGGCGCCAGTGACCGTTGCTAAGTCGGAGCTACCGGGAGTTAACACGACAACGACAAACGGTGAAAATCCGTCTGCTAACAATATGTCTCAGAGTAATGGCAGCAACGGTAAACAAGCCGTCATTGAGAAAAAGGTAGCGAATGTGGTACAGAACTCCACTGCTCGCCATACAGGCTCGGTGCCGCCAGTTGCGGGTAATAGTTCCTCAGACGCAACAACTGCGAAGCCTCCGTTAGCAGCAGTTTCCTCGGCTAATTTGCAGCAACAAACGTTGGGAAAATTCATTGATCAGCGGGCAACAGAGAATAATGCAACGCAAGCACACCCTGTGTCAGGTGAAAATAGCACTAACAAAAATATCATAGCAATGCCATTGGATGCGGCGAAGCAAGCTAATGGGCAAGACGGTAAGGGACAAGGCAATAGACAGCTTGAAAATGGTACTGAACAAGCGAGCTCTATCGCGAATGCTGACAAACCTACGCCGGAAAATCCCGTATTATCTGGCAAGACACTACCTGGGCCTGAATTACCTGATAAGGTCGCGGCGCTTGAACAACAAAATGACGAGCTGCAGCGCCAGCTAGATGCCCAGTTGGCTCAAATAAAAGCTGAGCGAGAAGCACTAGAGCGGTTAAAGAAAGATAAATTGGCCCTTGAAAAGCGCAATGCGTCGCTGCTTTCTGAAAAGAATGTTGTTGCAACACTGAATAAGCGCTTAGAAGAGACTAATCGAGGTCTAAAGAAAAAGTCGGTAGCACTTCAGTCTGAGACTAAACAGTTAAAAAAAGATAATAACAATTTAGCTGAGAAATATCGAGTATTAGCCCAGGCAAAAAAGGAAAAGCGAGCAGGCGGCTCAACCACGCTATCGGATCTTAACTTGTTTGAACAAAATAAAAATTCAGCGCTACTTAAAAACGCAACATCTTCCCGGCAGCCAGGGACATCAAAATCTGATTCTTACCTCACTTTAAATGGTGCTCATGTTAAAGTGCAATATCCTCAACATCGATATATTGATGATGTTTATGCCGATCTCGCCGCTAAATTTTCTAAGATCGGTGTCAAAACTTCAAAGCAGGTCACCAAAGCTAATCAATTTTTGTTTGATGCAAGTGGTAAAGAACGTGAGCTAAGTCGTAAAGAAATATCTTTTACGTTGAGTTATTCCTCTGATGTAAAAGAGCAAGCAAAAGCGCAGCTCATCCAACAGTATTTGGTAGAAAATGGTTTTCCTACTACTGTTTGGAAGACCGATATTTTTCCGAGTTTATTGCTGAATACCATTGTTGAGTGAGTCATTACCTATTTACATCTCTATTTCGCCACGGGTGCTTTCTTTAGGTTCAATGC
>JANQMK010000267.1 GCA_028280085.1 Pseudomonadales bacterium | reverse complement strand
AATCCTCCGTTAAGCGGCGATATCGATATTGAAATTAAAGCTAACGGTGAATGGATTCATGAAGGTGGGTTGATAAAACGTGAAAAACTTGTGAGACTCTTTTCTACCATATTGCGTTGTGAAAACGACGGCCAACATTACTTGATAACGCCGGTAGAAAAGTGGCGTATCAGGGTTGAAAAAGCACCCTTTCTAATCGTTGATTATCGAATTCAGGCGGTAGGCAAAAATCAAGTGGTAGAACTTAAAACCAATGTAGGTGAGTGGCTCCCTGTTGACCAAGCACATCCTCTCGAGGTAACTGTTGATAGAAAAACACATGAGCCCACGCCATTATTTTTAGTTCGTGCAAAGCTGCAAGGGCTAATTAGCCGAGCAGTTTATTATCATCTTGTCGACGCTGCCGAGGAGCGTCAGTCAAATGGTCTGACGGAGGTTGGGTTGTGGAGTTGCGGTGTGTTTTTTGTTTTAGGTTAGAGTCAGAGAGCTTATTTAACTCATGAAGCCTGAAGTTTAGGGCTGGATTCTAGTAGCTTAGTTTTAGTAGCACACTATCACTTTAGCAAATTCAAATAACTGTAAAAGAAAGCTGTGAGATAAGTGCTACTAAATACAACGAACTGTATTGTTCAAGCTAGGGCACTTCCCCATTATTGAGAGGTGCCCTAGATGTTAAAACAAACTATATGTTAGGGCTACATATTAGGATAGTTAGGGCCACCGGCGCCTTCCGGTACCACCCAAACAATATTTTGGGTAGGATCTTTAATATCACATGTTTTACAGTGCACACAGTTTTGACCGTTAATCTGAAAACGTTTAGAACCATCTTTTTCTTCTAATACTTCATATACACCCGCTGGGCAGTAGCGTTGCGCTGGCTCATCATACTTTGGCAGATTATGCGTGATGGGCACATCGGGGTCCTTCAACGTCAAATGGCAAGGCTGGTCTTCTTCATGGTTGGTATTGGATAAGAAGACTGATGAAAGACGATCGAAGGTTAGTTTATTGTCTGGCTTGGGGTAATCAATTTTGGTGCAACTACTGGCCGGTTGCATTTGTTCGTGATCCGGCTTGGGGTCACGCATGGTGAACGGTAGTTTGCCATTCATCAGGTTGAGATCGATAAAGGCAAAAGCGCTACCGAGGATGTTGCCAAACTTATGCTGTGCGGGACCGAAATTCCGTTGTTGGTGTAGTTCTTCGTACAGCCAAGAGTTTTCAAACGCTTGGCTGTACTCAAATAACTCTTCGCCGTTCTTATCGTTTTCAGCAATGGCTTTATGCAAGGTTTCCGCTGCTAACAAGCCGGATTTCATTGCAGTGTGACTGCCTTTAATTTTAGCGAAGTTAAGTGTACCTGCGTCGCAACCGATCACCAGCCCGCCCGGGAATGTCATCTTAGGTAGGGATTGCAGTCCGCCTTTAACAATAGCGCGTGCTCCATAGGTTAGGCGCTTACCGCCTTCGAGAAATTGTTTGAATACAGGATGCAGTTTTAAACGCTGCATTTCTTCAAATGGACTAACGTGGGGGTTGGAATAGCATAAATCAGTAATCAGGCCTAGTGCTACCTGGTTGTTTTCAATATGGTAAAGGAATGACCCACCTGCTGTGCCGCTTTCTGCCAATGGCCAGCCAGCAGTGTGAACAACGAGACCTTGCTCATGTTTGTCTGGCTCAATCTCCCACACTTCTTTAATACCTATGCCGTAGTGTTGAGGATCTTTACCCTTATCGAGTTCGAATTTCTCTATAATCTGTTTACCCAAGTGGCCACGACAGCCTTCGGCAAATATCGTATATTTGGCGTGAAGCTCCATACCTGGCATATAAGAGTCTTTTTGCTCGCCGGTTGCGCTAATACCCATATCGCCAGTAGCAATACCTTTAACTCGGCCATCTTCATGATATAGCACTTCTGCCGCTGCGAACCCTGGATAAATCTCTGCACCCATCGCTTCAGCCTGCTCGGCCAACCAGCGGCACAAATTGCCAAGGCTAATGATATAGTTGCCTTCGTTATGCATGGTTTTAGGGACAAATAAGTTGGGTACCTTGATAGTACCGGAGCTGTTACGTAGGACATGGATTTCGTCGCGTTTAACAGAGGTATTTATCGGCGCCCCTTTTTCTTTCCAATCGGGAAATAATTCATTTAATGCGCGTGGCTCAAACACTGCGCCTGACAAAATGTGGGCTCCTACTTCTGAGCCTTTTTCTACTACGCAGACGCTGACGTCTTTGCCGGTTTCCTCGCTTAACTGGCGGATTCGGCAGGCAGCTGACAACCCTGCTGGGCCTGCTCCCACAATTACAACGTCAAATTCCATCGCTTCGCGTTCCACGGTAGTCTTCTCCTCAGCAATCCAATTTAAAAAAACCGAGCTGTCGACTCAATAAAAAGTCCTTTACAACTCCGAAGGCATAAACCCTGTTTCTAGCGATAAATCTTGTTGCTAGAAACCTAGACTCGTTGATCATAAAAGAGGGTCATCGCGGCGTCATTGGCCCGAACAACCAGTCTCAGGATGGCGTGTAAGCCGTTACTAGGCCTGAATATCTAACTCTCATCGCAGCTGGTTTTATAACTTAATATTCAACCAGGTAACAGTAAATCGGCGCTTATTATAGAGGTATGGCCACAGGAATCAATTTGATCTAACTGCTTAGTTGAATTGAAGTAGAGCAATTAACAATAAATGCGCTGTTTGACGATTAAAATGAATTTATTGATCTAATAGTTTGAAAGCTTAGGATATTTTCCGGTTAGTTTGTAGTAAAAATGACCTGCTATACGCTAAATTAGGCTCAATTTGCTATTGACCTAGATCGTAATAAGCGTCACCATACCGCCCGCTAAAAACCAGGCTATTGAATAGTTTTCCGGTCGATTTAATGTAACGCTATTTGACCATTGTGCGGTTTCGACATCACCGGTTTTTATCACAGAGTGCCCATATTTGGTGCTAAATAAATAGTGAGTATCTCATTGAGTTTATTTAGTGCTGTATTAGTTAGCGCCTTGTCGTTCTTAGCCTATTTCCATCCGTGAACACTTAGTCAAGCAGACGGGGAATTCATGAAGATTCTGGTACCAATAAAACGAGTTGCTGATGCGAACGTAAAAGTTCGTGCGAAAAGTGATGGCACTGACGTTGATCTCAATAACGTGAAAATGGCCATTAACCCATTCTGTGAGATTGCTGTAGAAGAAGCAGTACGCCTAAAAGAGGCAGGTACTGCAACAGAGATTATCGCAGTATCTCTTGGTGAAAAAGCTTGCCAGGAGCAGATTAGAACAGCCTTAGCCTTAGGTGCAGACAGAGGAATACTGGTTGAAACCGACGTGGATTTACAGCCGTTGGGTGTTGCAAAGGCGTTAAAGGCGGTCATTGAAAAAGAGTCGCCTGACTTAGTTATTCTTGGTAAACAGTCCATTGACGCCGATAATAACCAGACAGGGCAAATGTTAGGAGCTCTTACCGGCTTGCCTCAAGCGACTTTTGCCTCCGAGCTGAAAATTGAAGACGGTAAAGCGGTAGTGACCCGTGAAATTGATGGTGGTCTCCAAACTGTGAGCCTTAGCATACCAGCAGTAGTTACCACTGATTTGCGTTTGAATGAGCCGAGATATGCGTCTTTACCCAATATCATGAAAGCTAAAAAGAAGCCGTTAGAAACCGTGACACCAGAGGACCTTGGTGTTGATGTTGCTCCACGTTTGACGACATTAAAAGTAGAACCACCAGCAGAGCGTTCTGCCGGCGTGACTGTCGCTGATGTTGATGAACTTATCGATAAACTGAAAAACGAGGCGAAGGTGGTCTAAATGAGTATTTTAGTTATTGCTGAACACGATAATAGTAGCCTGAAGTCAGCTACACTCAACGCGATTGCAGCGGGGCAGGCTATCGGTGGAGATATCACAGTATTAGTTGCCGGTTCTGATTGTAACGCAGCGGCTGAGCAAGCCGCGAAAGCTGCAGGGGTCAATAAGGTATTAGTGGCAGATAATGCGGCCTATGCCAATATGTTAGCAGAAAATGTTAGCTTGTTGACTGCTGAATTAGGCAAGGAATATAGCCATATTTTGGCGCCGGCGACGTCTAATGGTAAAAATATTATGCCCCGTGTCGCAGCACTGTTAGATGTGGCACAAATATCGGAAATTGTTTCGGTCGAGTCACCTGATACATTCAAGCGACCGATATATGCGGGTAACGCCATCGCAACGGTTCAATCGGCGGATGCCATTAAGGTGATTACCGTGCGTACGACAGCTTTTGATGCGGTTGCTGGAGAGGGCGGTTCTGCTTCCGTTGAAACAGTCGATAGTGCGCATGACGCAGGTACGTCTAGCTTTGTTGGGGAAGAGCTCGCTAAGTCTGACCGGCCTGAATTGACCTCTGCCAAGGTAGTCATTTCTGGTGGTAGAGGCATGCAGAATGGCGAAAACTTTAGCTTACTTGAGGGTATAGCTGACAAACTAGGGGCGGCAATTGGTGCTTCCCGTGCAGCGGTTGACGCTGGCTTTGTTCCCAATGACATGCAGGTTGGCCAGACAGGTAAAATTGTGGCGCCAGATCTTTATATTGCCGTTGGTATTTCAGGCGCAATTCAACACTTGGCAGGTATGAAAGACAGCAAAGTGATTGTCGCTATCAATAAGGATGAGGATGCCCCCATCTTTCAAGTCGCCGACTATGGCTTGGTAGCAGATCTCTTTGAAGCTTTACCTGAATTAGATAGCAAGCTATAGCAGGCGAAAGGGAAAATCTGACTACCGGCTTTGATATAAGATTGGATAACCAGGTAGTCGGATAATTGAATAGCCGAATAAGAAGTTGCTAGTAAAACACTGCTAAGAAACTATTGCTAGGAAATTAAAGTTAAGTAAAAAACCAAAGTTAAGAAAGTATATTTAACAAAGTAATATTACTAAGAACTAAATAGATACCGCTGTAGCTCTGGTTACAGCGGTATTTTTTTGGCTATCCCAGTAAGTTAGATGTTGACGTATTACCAAATGCAGAAGCCACCTCAAGTTCACTTTATGTGTGTGAGCAGGTTCTGTTATAACAAGTGATTCTAATAAAAGTCTATTGTTGCTGCGTTTCTAGCCTAAACCTCAATATTCTTATTCAGCCTAGATTGTCAACGGTTGTTTCGACCCTATATCAGCGGTTTTATGCTTGTTTATCAGTGATATGAAATAAAATACCGCAAAACTCTTCTATAATTAGTGTAAAAGTCCATATAGTTACAATAGCCGATAATTGCAGGCTGATGTTAAGCATTTATGTTGACTCTATTTGATACGCAACAGAAGGTCCAAAAGGACCGACAGGTGATTAAAGAGGCCGATCAGGAGCTCTGTCATCGCAGTTTACAAGGCAGCACAATGCATTTATTGCTTTATGTCTTGGCATTAGTTGTGGGAAGTTTCTATCAGAGTCAACCGGGGCTGTCGCTATTGCTCGGCGGGCTAATGGTTGCTCTCACCGTTATTCGTAACCTGCTGTTGTATCGATTCGATAGTCTGTATCCAAAAGGTCCCTCGCGTTGGCGCAATATGTTTTTTTTCTCAACGTTATTGTTAGCGGGGCTATGGAGCACTATTTTAGTATTGCATCTGCTCAGTACTGGCATAGACACCGCTATGTCTATACTTTGGTTCTATACAGCTATTTTTTGTTGTGCGGCTTGTCTTGTCTATGGCTCGTTTAATCCGTTTTATCGCTACTTTATTTTTCTGTCAGTAATTCCATCTGCAATTGCTGCCATGTTGTTGCAGACCGCAGAAGGGTTTTTATATAGCGCGTTATTTTGGGGTTTCTATCTTTTCTTAGCCAAATCTGGTGATTATTATGAACACCTTTATTGGGAACATTTGTCAGCAAAGTTCGCATTAAAACAGAGAACGGTGGATTTAGATATTGCTAAAAAGAATTCTGCTAGCTCAATGCAGTTGAAAAATGAGTTTCTTTCGAATATGAGCCATGAATTTAGGACGCCATTAAATGATTCTCTAGGCGCGCTATCTCTGTTGGGCGATACTGGCCTTAGTAAAGACCAAGTTGAACTGCTTAAACTCGCTGAACATTCCAATGAAAGTTTGTTGGGCCTGGTTGACAACATTCTTGACTATACCAAAATAACGTCGGAAGCCGTTGTGCTAGATTCTATCGTTTTTAACTTGCGGCGGCTCATAGAACAAAGTATTGAAGACTTGGTTTTATCCGCCCACGAACGGCAAATAGAATTGAGCTACATTTTTCAGCGTGAAGTACCGTTGCGAGTGCGAGGAGATCCAGCCAGGCTGGGGCAGGTTATCTATAACCTCGTTAGTAATGCGATCAAATTTTCCCGAAGTAGTAATATTATTATCCGTGTTAGCATGGATAGACGAGATAAGGACTATGGTCGGTTAAGGCT
>JANQMK010000252.1 GCA_028280085.1 Pseudomonadales bacterium | reverse complement strand
AATCCTCGAACGGTAATGAATCTTGGTAAAGTTTCTCCGATGGTGGCAGATAATTTTAAACTGGTATTTCAGAGCGCTGCTAATGGCGGTACGGTAACGTCAGGTGGGTTAACGGTTGCATTTACCGACGCCATTGAAGAAAATGATGCTAATAGTTATTTAATCAACACCCTTAACACAGCCTTCTCCAATAGTACGAGTGAAAAAATTAACGGCCTAACCGCATCCATTAACGCTGCCGGAGAACTGTTAATCATTGCAGAAGACGGCAGAAATATTCGGGTGTCAATGGATTCTACAGGGTTGGCTGATGATCTATCAACACAACAGTTCCTTGCCAATTTTGATACTAGCGATGCCACTAGCGATGTGGTAAGTAAAGGTACTATTGGTTTGTTTGCCGAAGTAGGCTTTACGATTTCTTCCATTAGCGGTGCTAAACAACCATTTGCCGGCATTGAATTGGCTGTTAATTCAGATCCCGATAGCTGATTGAGGCGAAATAGGTTGAATAGTTGTCCTTGGTTGGCAAAAAACATTGCTGGGCATAACGCCCTGCAGTGTTTTTCTCTTGCCTTCTTGGCGAAGCTATAACCTATACCTATAGTTTGGTACACCTCAAACTTTAGTTATAGTACTAGCTATAGCGCTTTATTTTCATTTCAACTCGCATTTTTTGCTTAAAAATTACTGGGTTAATACTTTTTAACAATTAAGTGTGTTTTTTATAACACAATAAAACAGATATCTCCCTTGCAAGCAAACGCACTGCTATCCTAAATATAATGCCAAATTTAACAACCACTGCTTGATAAGCTGGTCACAGATGCAGACACCCTGCCTAGTTATATTATCAAGTTCGTTATACTATCAATAAAGTAAAAATCATTTATTAGCTAATAGTTAGCTAAGCAATCAACCGGTTGAGAGGCAGTAAAGTTGTTACAGTTAAAGCAAAGGATAAGTATTAGTTATTTTATTTTCACTTCTATATTCACTATCTTTATCGTTACGGGATGCAGTGACAGTGATAGTTCAAAAAAGGGTAATCAACAGCCTTCAATTGTACTGGTCGGCTCACCACAAATAAACCTAAATCTGAACGAAAGTTATAGTGAGCAAGGAGCTACCGCCACCGACCCTGAAGACGGCGACATCACAGAAAACATCATTATTGATAGTAGCAATGTGAATAACAGTACCGTAGGTAGTTATAATGTTACTTATAACGTTAGCGACAGCGAAAGCCTAGCTGCAACTCAGGTAATACGAGTGGTTAATGTTGTAGACCCGGCAAGTCAACCACCTGCGATTACTTTAATTGGTTCAGAGAATATTAACTTAACTATTGACGAACCCTACATTGAACTTGGCGCGACCGCACAAGATCCTGAGGATGGCAATATTTCTGCAGATATCGTTATTGACAATAGTACTGTCGACACCTCTGTAACGGGCATCTACACAGTTACTTACAACGTTAGTGATAGTCAGGGGTTGAGCGCTGAACAAGTCATTCGGACGGTAACCGTTCAAGCTTCACAAAACGAGGCGCCTACGATTTCCTTAAACGGACCGGTTAGCACGACCTTAAACCTAAATGATAACTACACCGAATTGGGTGCAACTGCATCTGATCCAGAAGACGGCGATATTTCAAATGATATTGTTGTCGACAGCAGTACCGTTGATACTAGCATAGTCGGTACCTACACAGTTACTTACAATGTGTTGGACTCAATGGGTCTTGCCGCACAACAAGTTATTCGTACAATCAATGTAATTAATAGCGGCAGCCAAGTTTTTAATTATGTTGGCATACCTTATCCAGATCCGGATACAAACACATTACCTACAGGTATTATGCCAACATTGCCCACACCTAACAGCGCGCCAGGTTGGGAGGGTTATAACCCTGTTGAGATAGCCAAACCAGATCAATCGGAGTGTAATACTACCTATTCAACTAATGACGCATTGCCAACTAATATGACTTTAAATGCGGGCGATATCATTTGTTTTTCTGGTGGCTTGGCCAATGCGAGTAAGACCATTCAGCTAGATGGTAGTGCTTGTACGGCATCTTCACCGTGTTGGATTTCTGGTTATTCAAATGGAGGAATATCATCATCGAGAATACCAGTCATGGGTATCAGTGGGCAACATGTCATTTTTGATGGCCTTAGAATGGATGGGAACAGATCTATTTTCGATATTGTTGGTGGTTCAAGTTATATCACTATTCGCAACTCAAATATGACGGGTACTGAATCTGACGGTGGTGGCGCTGGCGTAGATATCGCTGGCAGCCAAGGTCAAGAGATCAACTACGTCATGGTATACAATAATACTTTCGATGACATTGGGCCGTCAGATAAAGGAAGTTCAGGCGCGGAAGCTCACCAAGTACGGCCTTCTTGGTATTCACGATACATCTGGATTGTTGGTAACACCTTTGGCAGTTCTGATGGTGATGCGATACAGTCGGGAAATTCTAACAACACAAGCAACGAAGCAGCCCGATCTCCACATTACATATGGGTGGCAGGAAATTATCATATCGATGAGAGTGCTAGTGAGCTGTCCGAAAACTTCATTGACAATAAAAATTCCTACCATGTGATCATCAGTGAAAATATCATCGCTGGAGGCATGCGCGAAACAGCTATATTGCTATCAAATGATGGCGAAGGTTTCTGGACTGGCCATCACTGGGCCATAAAAAATCGTATCACTGGCGGGGGAGGTGAATGCATTGGCATACGTGGTAACGAGTCTAATGACTTTGGCCAGTTTAGTGATTTTAATTATGTAATAGCCAACACAGCTTATAATTGCAATGCGCTTATAAGCTTTCAGAGCGGTAATAGCGGCATAGACCCAGCTAACGGTGATTTGGAAACCTACGTTTTATACAACACGTTAATCAGCAATAAACCCCAACAACCTTACACGACGCGAGCGCCAATTTATAAAGTTCAAAACCGTCAAGAAACACGGGTTGAATTTGTCGGAAATATCATATACGGCAATTTTTCTAACAGTGACAGTGCGTATATCGACGCTAACAACTATGACATTACGACATTTCGAGCAGAGGACAATATTTTCTACCAAACCAATGAAGTTAATCTAAATTCCTACACCGGCATTGATGCCCAAACTATTATTGACGACGGCAACCAAGTTGCCAACCCGTTATTCGTCAATGAGGCTAGTGATGACTATCAGCTCAGTGCCGGCAGCCCTGCGACAAATGCAACAAGCCAAAGTTCTACTGCGTTCGATCGCTTTCAATCATTTTATGGCATCGACATTAAAGCGCAGCTAGGTTTGGACGGAACTAATAACATTGGTGCTGAACAGTAGAATGAAGCGCTAACGCCAATGGTATCTATAGCTAATCACTCGTAAATGAAAGCTAGCGCGCAAAGGTCGGCAGCAAAGTGAATTGCCGTTCACATGCACGAGTTAATAGGTTTTGCTTTGAATTAAAAACAGGTGGGGGCAAGGCTTTGCCGAGAGTGATTCCTATTTATTTTAACACTGCAACAAATCTTACAATAAGAAGTTGGCTAAAACTCTTGTTGATCTTCTGTATTAGTAAGACCACTAATTCTGACTATCCAAGTTTATATCAAACCATTGGAGGTAAATTCCCCCTGCTTGGATTTTAGTACGTGCGTCTCCATTTTTACTCCTAAAGGGAGTAAAAATGGAGGCGCATAAGGCAGATTGATGTCAATTAAAAGGCACAAATACAGATCTACTTCGCCAATAAGCCTATTAGCCCATATCAGTGGTTTTAACTAAAACTGCTTTGGTGTTATCCTATGCGGCAGCAATATAGAGTGGCCAAATTGCTAACCGATTTAGATGCTATCAACGAGCACGAAGTGCAAGCAAGATAGCCGTTACCTATCACGCTATAACCAAAGTTATATTTATAGAATGGCTTCTCATTATTGATAAATCATTATCTGGGAATCGATGCCAATTGGTTTCCAGTTTTTGCTAAACAGTTTTATCAAGTCCGTTTTATTCAACAATGTGTGTTGGTTGAAACATAGAGCGAGATAAATAACCGGAGCAAGATACTTAAAAGTTGTTAGATATTTTGCCGTAGATTTATTTTGAGCGGGGGAAATTTTTGTGAAGTTCGTAGTACCAATAAAATCTATAATACCGAGAAAACCTATAGTATTAAGTGAATTGGTTGTATTCAGTAAGTTATTAAAGAATACGTTGCCGCTTATTTTGGGTTTGACTTTGTCGTTGTTGCTGGCAGGCTGCAGCAGTTCAGGTTCAGATAGTGACGGTGATGTGGCAGCGCCAAATCTGCAACCTACTCAACTTACAAACGCTATTACGCTAGATGGCAGCGCAGTTAAAGGGTTAATAAAGCATGCTGTCGTCACTGTTCATCCGATCAGTGGTAGTCAAATTTCTGAAGACATAATCGCTTCGACACTAACAGATAGCCAAGGCAATTATTCGGTACTCATTGAGACTGATCATAGTGGCCCTGTTGCTGTCATTGTTACTCCTCTAGAAAGTACTGAGCCAAGCTATCCGTCGATGATGACCTGTGATATTCTGCCGACATGTGGCAACAATGTTAATTTCGGTGAAGATTTTCCTTTAGAAGATAATTTTAAATTGATTGCACTGTTGCCTAAGTTGGATGGCAGTGACAAATTGTCAGTTCACATTACGCCTCTCACTCATCTCGCCGCCGAATATGCGTTAAAACGAGTTGGCAGCACTGCTAGAGCTATCGCGCATGCTAACTCAAAAATTGCTGATCTATTTCGACTTAATGGCGAATTGATACAAATTCCAGGTATAGATATTACGGATGCTAGTAGCACCAGTAATGCGACCGATATCGCTCAAAAAAGCGCTCTATTGTCCGCTGCTCTGATGACAGAAATCTTAGCCGACGGCAGTGTAGATATGGCTAGCTCGCTAACTGATTTTTCTCAGCAGTTAAATCAAAATAATGGCGAGTTGTTAAATGCCAGTTTGGAGGAGGACTTAATTACTCTAGCCAGTATTTTAGAACAAGCCAATGAACTCGCTTCGTTTGTAGATCGACAGGCTGACCTAGGTTCCGTGGTTAGTGAATTGCAGACTTTTGCTGCCTATGCTAAAGCGAGGATAGATATTAGTACCCGTAGCAATCCATCGCCGACAACAGCCTTGATCGATATCTCTCTCGGTGGTTTTGGCTTGCAAAATGATAGCGATTTGGATGGTATAGAAAATACTGAAGATAATTGTCCTTTCATAGCTAATACTGACCAATTAGATACTGATAAAGATGGTCTTGGCGATGCTTGTGATTTTGAAATAGGACCGCCACTGGTTACTGCCGTGGAAAAAGTAAAGGCTGCTGTAAATGATATACGTACCCTAACGGTCGTTGCTACTTATGATGATCTGCAGACTGGGGCAAGAGACTTTAAACAGCAACTGAATGCTGCGGGTAAGTTAATAAAGGGCGAAACTGATGAGATTCTCACGATTATCGAAGCGCTGGTTCCGGCTATTGAGCAGGCCTGGGATAGAGTTGCTGGGGAAGGGGTTACTTCTATAGTCGGCCCGAGTTCTATAGTAATACAGAGCAGAGAAATAGGGCCAATCCTCATTGCGATCAGTTCAGAGACGAACTCCCATACTTTCACTATCAAGCAATATTTTGGCGATATTGAAGTCGATTTTTCGGCCTCTGGGGTAAAGGATTCACTAGAACCTAGTCTTAAATTATCCGGTACATTTAACTCTGCTAGTGTATTGTTTAATATTCTTGAAGGTGACGTCGATTTAGATAAACGAGGTGATACGAAAAGTGCATCATTAGACCTTTCCGTTTTGTTGGAGAAGAAGTCAAACAATCCAGACGAAGGAGCGACTTTTACCGGTGTGTTTGAACTTGATCTTATCGGCGTTAATATCGTTGAAGTAGAAGAACGTATTTATCATTATTACGGCAGTTTTTCTATCGAACATGAGCGCGGTAATTTTGAAACAGCTTCCCTGCTTATGAGTGGTCGATTTACCTCGGGCAGCGAGAGCTTCAATGCTAGCTTTGCCTTAAACTTGCAAGGTAACGGTGTGGAGCTAGGCTATATTCCTGAGGGATTTGAACGGGAAGACTTGTACCAATATGTGCAACACGACAACCTTTTCCAGCTAAAGGTACCCGCTAAGGATGAACTTGTTATTAATATCTATCGATTTGACAATCGCCAGGCTGCAATTGCACAGGGGTTTGATGCGTCAATCAGCTCATTCGGACATCATTATGTGGGGCAAGACTACGGCCCGCTCCTGGTTGTTCAGCGCGTAAAAAATGGCGTTGAAGTGCCTTTATTCCCGGGAATACCTTATGGCCCATATTACTTACCCAATTACCTTATTGTGTCTCAAGCAGAATTTGACATGTACAACGAGGATGTAGATCTCTCCAGCCTTGATTCAGCCTTAGAAACTTTCGTACTTGACCGACGGTGGGGTATGGAATACTCGTTTGACTATTTTGTTGAAAAAGATGGTTGGTATCGAATAAGTTTGCCCGCCACCGTTAGTGACCTTATGGCTGAGGGGTATCTGCCTGGCGTGTTGGTAAGAAAGTATACTTCTAGTGATTCTGAAACACCGTTGGCCTATGGTCGCCATTTTATTGATTTTGACTTTACCCTCGAGCTTAATGCCGAGTTTAGAAGCTTATCAGAAGAGACTTTGGTCATTTTGAGTGGACAGAGAAATGACTTAGAAACGGCGACGGCCTCTATTGAAGTGGCTTATGATGGTCATCGTTTCAAGTTGCAATCGAACCATGTTTCAGAGCAGCGTGAGGACTTGGTTAATAACCCTATCCTATTTAGCAACCAAGATAGTGTGACTGGCCAATTAATGGATTCTGCCAATGGTATTACGGGTTCTTTTTATTATTTAGGCTATGAATATGCCACAGTGCGGGAAACTGATCGCGGCGTTATATTAATTGAATATGCTGACAACACCTTTGAAGCGTTTGAGTAACGTCGTAAAACCAACAGGACAATATAGTTGTCTTGTTGGTTTGGTATTTAACTCTAATATGGTGTCCCTGCCCTAGGTCTTTCTTGTAAACAATGTCGTTATATTAATGCGGGCCATGATAAAGTAGTGCCATGTTTAAGTCAGTTAAGTACAATCGAACAACATGGTCGCTGTTGATCATATTGGCCATCTCTTTCTTTGCCTTCGATGCCAAGGCTGCCGAATGGCATACTTATTTCACTGCTGAAAGTTTTTCATATAACGAATCAACTGCTATTGGTAGTTTGCTTGATAAGTTTCAATCTGACTCGCTGAGCTCTGGGGATATTTTTTTTACCTATAACCGCGCGGAAATGGGCAGTAGCTATAGGCTAGGACGTTTTGAGGTTGGTGTTCATTATATTGGTCGTTACGATTACCTTATAGAATATTCTCAAGATGCTATTCAGTTGCTTTATTGGTCTGGCAACGATATTAGTGCAGATCGGACGCGAGAATATGATATTTTTATGAAAGTTAATCGCGTATCTTCTACAGGTGTTGGCGCCTCATTGGGTTTCTACCCCAGTGACAATATGAATTTAGGTTTAAAAGCTTATCGATTATCGACAGCGTCGCTATTACTGGGGTCTATATCCGGTGCTATGCGTCAATCACAAGGTCAGTTGATTTATCAAGACTTGAGTTTAGACTACGTCTATGATGAAGATATTGTCTTCGACCGTGCAGTGAAAGAGCCGGCTGGCAATGGCGTCTCTTTAGATATTGATCTGTCGTGGAAAATCAACGCTGTTTGGAATACCAGTATTTCTTTAAAAGACGCCTATTCACGTTTGACTTGGCGTCAGGTACCTTCCACCATTGCCAAGCAAAATAATACGCCTGTTAAGTTTAATGAAGATGGTTCTATCGACGTATCGCCATCGTTAGCAGGTGATACTAATCCAAGAAATGCCGTGCAACGACTGCCAAAAAAAATATTTGCGTTGGTCAGTTATCAACACAATAACATTGGCTACACTATTTCAGGCTTACGTATTAAATCACTCGATTTTTGGCAAACTTCTTTACAGTATGTCGTTAAGCAACACCGCTATCATATAGGTTACTTGCCGGTACAAAAGGGTATTGAAGTTAGCTATGCCAATAACTGGTTTAATATAAATCTAGTTACTGACAATTTTAATTTTCGAAAAGCGAAATTAACGGGCATTATGTTTGGGTTCCATTTAGTAATTTAGTAGGACACGTTATTTTTGAGCCGCGGTATTCGAATGTGACAAGAATATGAAAATTTGACATGAACTGTCGTATAGATACGCTAAACGTAAAGAAAAGGGTAGTCCTACTGTATTTCTTTAGCGTAATTGCAGCTAACAGTTTGGTTAATTAACACGGTTAAGCAAACCGGCATCGACCCATTCAGTGGTTTTAGTGGCAGGCATTTCAGCATGCAACAGTTTTTCGACATCACTATACATCACAAAGCCGTTATCAACGCCGCCTAAGTAGGCATAGATTAGTTTAATCTCTGTTTCTCCCGCGGCGGTAATATTGACCCCCTGGGCCGCACAGATTTCAAGTTTCACCGTTTCAATATCACTAAATACCAGGCGGCCATTAGCATCGGCCAGCTGCTGTAATCGATCGAGGGTCGCTTGACGCACATCGTTGTTAACCTGGGTTTCTCCCAATCCAAATGTTAAACCACAATCGTGTGACACGGGTGGGGCTTCGTGCAATCGTTGTAGATCAACACCACCAACAGCTTGTGAAATAGATACAACACTAGCGACACCGCCGCACTCCAGCCTGCCACAACCAAATTCGACAGCACCGTCAGTCACTTTACGTGCGGGAACAATTAGATCAGGTTCATCCTCGAACAAGCCCGCACGTTCTAGCATGCGTAAGAAAGGGCAAAGTATCGCGGAATTTTCCGCCTGCGAGCTTCCGGCATCTACATTGGGAAATTTAGCGACGATGGCTTCGCGCGTGGGGGCCTGCCTGTTCTCGCAAGCAGAAATGACTAAAAGTGTAGATAATAAAGCGATGTATTTGGTGATATTAGTGTTGATCATGTCCGTTTCTCGTGTTTATATTCTAACCCTGAATAATAAAAGAAGAGATGTATTATCATCATTTCATCTGCTGATCTTTACTATCTATAAAGCCGTTAAAGCTATTAATATAGTTGTACTAATTTAATCTTCTTAATCTTCTAATTTTTGAGAATTTGGTTTGTACTAAAATCCAGCAATGGATACATAACTTGTTATATTACGCTTAGGTTACGAGTAAAAACAACTGAGAACAATGAATCAGGTCAAGTTATTGCTATTTTTTGTATTAATCTTACAAAATTAATCGTCGTTGTCAGTCAAAATTGCAAGCAAACGAACCAAACCTCATATGAGGTTTGGTTCTCGTTAGATGGGTAATTTATCACTGGACTTTAAGTACGATGGGTAGGGTCCATTGTCGGCTCGTAGCGGTTTCAATGATGTTGATTGCCGCGGTGTATGCCCCGGCTGTTAACCCATCGCTGTTGACGTCAATAGTGACTTCGCTGCCTGTTCCAATCGAGACCCAACTTGTGTCGGCCGAATTAACCAGTAAAGTCGTGGTTACATCCGCGGACTGGAGGGCTATGCCGTCAAGTTCTAAGGTCTTTGGTGCAATGGTTTCAACCACGCCGGCTTGCGCAGTAAATTGTGGTGCGGGTATTGCGCCTATAACATTAGTCAACCTGAAAACAAGACCTCCTTCGGCTATGCGGACAATCCCAATGCCGGGAACTGTCCAGGTTTCTAACAATACGCTGATATCGGTAGGGGCTTCTAGCCCTAAGTTCGCTGTTGCCGACAAGGTGTATTTTGCGTGTAACGCGTCATAAGTACCAATTGGAAGGTCCAATGTTTCCGTACCGACAATTTCTGTAACCGCAGTAAAGCTAACAGGAAGTTGAATGCCTAAGGATGTATTGACCTGGCCGATACCCGTTTGGTTAAAGGTAGCGGGTGTGTCATCTGTGGTAGGCAAAATGTTAAGCGGCGTGTTAAGGGTTGCTTCGGCAGTAAAACTCGGCAAGCCGCTAACGTATACTCCCTCAGGCAGTGCTAGGTTATGAATAAATAAGCCTTCAGCGCTTGGTTGCCAATAGATTGTTGTGCCGTTGGGAGTCGACATTAAGACACCATCTGCATGGTAGGTAGCATCTGCAACGCCAGTCGTTTCTTGGGTCTCATTATTAAAGAACCATTGGGGAGACGCGTCCACCTGAAATAAGTCGAACAGTGAT
>JANQMK010000185.1 GCA_028280085.1 Pseudomonadales bacterium | reverse complement strand
CTATTTCATAAATGCATTTTGGTAACAATCGAAGCCATTACTTATTCTAAACGTCGACCGGATGCGGGACCTAGAAATGTTAGTGACTTTACTAATATTCGTGGCGGTTTCCAGTTAACTAATGGACTCGCAGGTGGAACGTTATCAAACGGCGATATCATTAACATTTTTGGTGCAGAGCAAAGAGGTACAGATCGATTCACGATAAGAGCTGATGATGATTGGAGTTTTATCATCACCGGGTTAGAGGTTGAAAAACCAGGTTCACAGTTAGCGATTTCTCTACTGGATCAGACAACACTGTTAGGACCACCACCACATAATCCACTTTCGACAAGTTTTTTTGACCCATTTTCGAGCGGCTCAGTGGTTGCTTTCGATTTTGGCCCTGGCGTTTTTAGTTTTGAAATTTTCCAGTCTCCGAGAACCGTTTTCCCCGATCTAGATGCAATAAATTATGATTTTCAAATTGTCGGTGGGGGCGCACCTGTTGTTTCTGTACCTGAACCGGAGGCAGTGCTATTTATGTTGATAGGTTTTGCAACGCTAGTGGCACTGCGACGTTGTCGCAAAGACGTTATTAACAGAGCATAAAGCCCATATAACGCCGCGGTAGGTAGGCCGTAGTATCGATATAAAACTCGCTCGAGATCAATCGAGCCTACCTCTGGGCGCTGTCCGATAAAGGCAAATCTCTTTGCTACTTGTATTGTGAGTAGCGGTATCGTGTATGACTGAATAGATGAGGAAAGACTAAAGCTCACCCCTAAACTCGGTTTGGCTGATATTTAACTTTAGCGCTTAGTTGCACATGGTCTGCGTTGAACACCACCAGCAAGTTCCAGTAAGGGTAAACAATATCGGTTAAGGCTAGTCTGATTTTTACCAAACCATTTGCATCTTAGACAGGTTCTAACACCCCATCCAAAACCAAAGATTATGATGAATCAACCTCACATTAAGCCGCTGACTTCCCTACGCGGGGTGGCAGCAGCCTATGTCTTCTTTCACCACCTATCAAGTAACCTTCTACCTGAGTTGGGAAGAATGGTTTCCCCATCAAGCCAGCTGATGCTAAACGGCTACCTATGGGTGGACTTCTTTTTTATTCTCAGTGGGTTCCTTCTCGCTATTCTTTACCAACAGCGATTTGCTGATAACGCTATTGCTACAAAGGAATTTCTAGTACGCCGCTTCTCGCGCATCTATCCTTTGCACATTGTTATCCTACTATCGTTTGTTCTTTACCAGTTGGCCCTATTAGCCATGGATAATACTGCTGCCTTTACCGGGCGATATAGTCTATTCGATTTAGTGAGAAATGTATTCCTGTTGCAAGCAGTGCAATTAGATCACACTTTTGCACCATGGAACGCGCCGTCCTGGTCAATCAGCGCGGAATGGTTAGCCTATATTTTGTTTCCATTAATCATTGCGGTTTTATATAAATTAAAGGGTATAAGCAGTGCACTGATATTTTGGGTCCTATCAGTTGCAAGCCTATCCTTAGTGGAAGCTCAAACCTCGAAACAACTCGATCTTACCGGCTATCTCGGACTGCTGCGTTGCGTAATAGAATTCTCCATCGGTATCATGCTATCAAAAGGCATCTACAACTCTAATTTTTGTCAAAAGTGGCTAGCCAACTCAATCGCTCAATTGGCTCTTTGTTTTGCATTACTGCTAAGTTTACATTTAGATAATTTGGACGTACTCAGCGTGTTGCTTATGGCATTTATAATCGCTTCTGTCAGTACGGGTAACTCGCGGTTCAACCGCGTGCTATCCCACCCTTGGCTGGTATATTTAGGTAAGATCAGTTACTCCATCTACATGGTACATTGGCTAATATTTACGTTTATAAAGTTAGTCAGCAGGCAAATGTTTGATATTAATATTAAATATATCACGAGCTTAAGTAGCATGACGGCCATTTCTTTGATTTGTATCGTACTGGTTTTGCTGGCATCCGTTATCAGCTTTCATTTCATTGAAGAACCGCTACGAAAATGGTTGCCAACCAAGCTCATTAAAACCGATAATAAGTAAAGCTCTAATTTACCACTAACGGCAAGACCAGCGCATAAATCTGGCTCCCAGCCAATGTTGGCTTAAAGTCAAATGCCGTCTCTCTGTAGTTTGGCTTTTAACATAATGACATGCCCCAATATGGCTGCTCGTCTACCGTGAAAGATCAGAAAACAAACGAGCCAACAGTCATGCGCTTTACAAGCGTCTTATCTTCTAGACCGGAAAGCTATCCTGCTTATATTAGAATCAAGTCCAGCTCGAATCGTTATAAAAATGTGATCTTTTGATGATAAATCACTGATCTTTACCCATTAGACTAGAATCCATTACACTGTAGCACGTCGAAAAAAAACCTTGGCAACATGAGCTTCAAAGACAGGGAGTTTAGGGCAATGAGCCTGTTTCTGCAGTCTTTCGCTGAAATAAAAGACGTAGGCTTTGATAGCATCAGACTTCTGATCAGTCTCTAGCCCCGACATTCACTTAACCATTAAGGAAATCATCATGAAAAAAAACCAACGACAAAAAAAATTTACCAGCATCGCTGTTGCACTCAGTGCAGCGAGCTTATTCAGCTGTGCAGAAACAGGACATAAGAGCGAGTCCGTATCCGCCAGCCCGAACCAAAAAACGGACCTTGCTCATTGCTATGGCGTTAATAAGTGCGGCGGTCATAACGATTGCAAAACGGCAAGTAACGCTTGTGCTGGGCACGCTTCATGTAAAGGACAAGGCTTCGTTGCTATGCCAAGCAAGGCTTGCGCTGATGTCGGCGGTTCTGTTAAAGATGCTTGGCGAGGCGAAGTCAACACAGCGGATCTTGCTAAGTGTTATGATGTCAATGTTTGCAAAGGGCATAACGACTGTAAAACAGCAAATAATGCATGCGGCGGCCACGCATCTTGTAAAGGTACAGGGTTTGTAAAAATGCCAGCTAAGGCTTGTAAAGATATTGGTGGTACGGTAAAAAGCTAGTCGAGCAATGACAAGCCTGCGCCGTGGTAACTGGCTACTAACCTAGTGCCTCCAACCTAGTGCCACGGCATTACCACATGCGGTTTACAAATAGTATGAAAGCATGATAGTTAAGAGATGACGAAAACACTATTTTAAAATATCATGGAGATTCCTTTTTTAGGTTTTGGGCTGGGCCTTAGAACCCAACACTTTCAAGACGTTATCGATACTCGGCCAGCGGTTGATTGGTTTGAGGTCTTAACTGAAAATTTTATGGTGCCTGGCGGTAAGCCAAAATATTTTTTACACCGCATTCGCGAGCACTACCCTATTGTTATGCACGGCGTATCACTTAATATCGGTTCAACCGACCCACTAGACTATGACTATCTTCGCAAACTCAAGGTATTAGTGAAAGAAATTGAACCAAAATGGATTTCTGATCACCTATGCTGGACCGGCGTCCACGGTATCAATACCCACGACTTACTCCCCTTACCCTACTGCAAACAAGTAATCCGGCATATTGTTGAGCGCATACAAATGGTGCAAGAATTTCTGGGCCGACAAATACTATTAGAAAACCTATCGAGCTATTTAACCTTTAAAGATTCAACCTTAACCGAGTGGGAGTTTGTCAGCGAAATTGCTGAACAGGCAGATTGCAATCTATTGCTAGATATCAACAATATCTATGTCAGTGCCACCAATCACCAGTTTGACCCGCTGGACTATCTATTCAACATACCTAAACAGCGCGTATATCAATTTCATCTCGCCGGACATACTAATTGTGGCAACCACCTCATCGATACCCATGACCATGATATTGTAGAGCCCGTTTGGCAGCTTTATAAAGAAGCTTGCCAACAATTTGGTTGGGTCAGTACAATGATAGAGCGAGACGATAATATTCCCAACTTAAACACCCTGGTCGCCGAACTTGATAAAGCTCGTCACATAGCTCATAACGTTTTACGAGTTGATGACCAACACCTAGTCAAAACATTAACATGACGCTCGATCCCGATTTAGCGCAACTGCAGCAAGATCTACAAGCTGCAATTATTGCCAACGATGACAATGCCACGGAACAACACCGTGCATACACAGCGATAGCCAACCAGCCCCCTCTCAACAACAAAGAACGGCTGTTAATCTATCAAAACGCCTACCGGATAAGACTGCGCGAAACCTTGGATACAGACCATGAAATACTAGGGATATACTTAGGCGACGAACTTTATGATCAGCTAGTCGAAGGGTATACCACAGCCTTCCCTTCAGTTTATCGATCATTGCGTCATTTCGCAGATCACTTACCGGGGTTCTTGGCATCCACCCTGCCCTTTAGTAACTATCCTATCATAAGTGAGCTAGCCCACTTTGAGCGCTGTCTAATGACAGCCTTCGACGCACCAGACATTGAGCGCATGACACGCGAAAGCCTCACACAAGTGCCTGAAAATGATTGGCCCTCACTACACCTACGCTTTCATCCAAGCGTGCAATTATTTGCAGCCGAATGGAACAGTGTAGACATTTGGCAAGCGCTCAAAACCACTACAGTGCCGCCCGAACCATTAAACCGCCATGGCCATTGGTTGATTTGGCGTAACAGTGAGCGTTTAACCGAGTTTCGCTCACTCAACGGTGAAGAATTGGCACTTATCTCACTGATCATACAGGGAACAAGCTTTGCCGGACTGTGTGAGCAACTATTAGAAAGCTATGCGCAAGAAATAGTACCCAGCAAATCTGTCACTTATTTAAATAATTGGATAATATCTGGGCTTTTAAGACGACCGACACTGAGTACGTTAAGCTAAACTTACAGCCTTATCAAACATCTAGCTACTCAGTATCCAGTACACGGCCATATTAGGAACATTTGTCGCTAAAATTAGCTGATAAATTTCTTCAAAATAATCTCAGCCGTCCATCTAAGGTCGTATCAATAAGATCTAAAGAGGATACCACTATGCTTTCATCATCAATTATACGCTGCTTAGTCTGTTTCTGCTTGTTTATCGCCAGTCTGCACCTAAATGCAGAACCGCGAGGCAAAGCAAACACGTCTTCAGTCATTATTAATGGCCATCATCTATCAATAACAGAATTGCATCAGCTACAACAACAATTGGGTTCAGTCATATTACCAGGTATTTACTATTATGATGCCCAATCCACATGCTGGATAAATACCACGTCTGGCGCTAAAGGCTGTTTAAAAGGCCAACAATATACCACGCGCTATGGCAGTGGTGAGTGGGATAGCCAAGGCAATTGGAGTCACTATAGTAGCGTCGCTGGCGGCGCCGTTGGCGGTTCATCCGATGGTTGCGTATATGCCTTTGGTTGGTCAAACTGCTAGGCAAATTAATAGCATAACGGACGATACCCACCCGACCCATTGCCATTGTCACGCAGAGCTAGCACGCGCAATGCTTTGATAACGGGACCATAGTGCAAGTATCGTTACGGCAACGCAAGCTAAAAAACCCAACAACATCTGTTCATGGGGCCATAAACAAAACATTGCAGCCATCAACAATAAAATCCGGTTAAACACAGTAACTGGGCCATGCAAATAGCCTTGCATGGCCCCTGTTAAGGCATATAAACCAAAAGCACTAATAAAAAACACGTAAAAGCTTAGGGACCAGTCACCACTCACGAGAGGCGTATAAGCAAATAGTAGTGGAATAATATAAAGAGCTTTAGCTACCTTCCACGCAGTAAAACCCGTTGCCATCGGCTGACTGCCCGCAATTGCTGCAGCAGAATAGGCAGTAAGACACACCGGCGGGGTTACATTGCTGTCTTGCGATAGCCAAAAGATAATGAGGTGCGCTGTCAGTAATAAACTACTTAACAATACCGGGTCTACGCTCTGTTCGATCAATATAGGCATAAGTTCTGCGGGAATAGATGATACTAGCTCCTTGGCAATGCCTGGGTCTATTGGGCTGCTAATAACAGCTAGATTGTCTGGCGATACCAGCATTAATGTGCTTTTCACTGCATCAGGTATCTGACCGCTCGACAGTAATGCCACCAAGTGGTTTTGCACTAATAACTCGTAGATGAGTGGCGCCGACAAGGTCCCCAATACAATATACGACGCTGTCACCGGCAGCCCCATACCGAGTACCAGTGACGCCAATGCCACATAAATTAATGCTAATAACAAACTGCCTTGAGCCCATTCACCAATCATTAGTGATACCGCATTGCCAATACCTACCGTAGAGATCACATTGACCACCAAACCAATAGCGACCAATAGAACGGCTGTTGTAACCATATTTTTGGCACCCTGCACCAAGGAGATCATGATATCCGTCACGCCCATTGGCCGAGATGTAAACCAAGACAAAACAACAATTGTCAGTATACCAATGCCGGCACTATAAGTTGGTGTAAACCCTTGTAATAACATGATGACGAGCACTACCAATGGTACTAAAAAGTACCAACCTCGTTGAAAAGTTTGTCTAAAACTGGGTGCATCATCTTCAGCAGATAAACCTAACTTACGCGCTTCGATACGAACGAAAAAGATAATAGAAAGAAAATAGAGTATTGCCGGTAATATCGAAATGGCGACAATATCAAGATAAGGTACTTGGGTATAGCTCGCTAAAATAAATATTCCTGCCCCCATAACGGGTGGCATCAACTGCCCGCCGGTTGAGGCACCCGCTTCAATAGCAGCGGCAAATCGAGGAGAAAAACCTACCCGCTTCATTATAGGAATTGTTATTACGCCAGTAGAGCAGGTATTTGCAACTGCTGAACCTGACACTGAACCCATCATGCCAGACGCAACGACAGCAACAACACCAGCACCGCCTGCTTGCTTGCCAGCCGTACTGCGCGCGATATCAATAAGAAAGTTACCTGCTCCCCAATGTAGTAAGAACGCCCCAAATAATATAAACATAAAAACGTAGGTCGCACTAATGTAGGCAATGTTGCCAAACATGCCTTCACTACTGAAATAGCTGCGAAAAAGTAACGTCTCTAGGCTCAACCCTGGAAAAGCAAACAGACCTTGTAGCATCTCACCCCACCAACAGACATAGGACAAGGTGACAACAATAAGGACCGGTATTAGCCAGCCCAAGGCACGACGTGAGAGTTCAATTGCTGATACGACGGCTATGGCGGAAAAGAGCCAGTCTTGAGCGTTAAATACCACACCGCGCTGATACAAGTCAGATTCAAAGAAAATAAGATAGATACAACACGCCATCACTAAACAGGCAATGAAGACATCCCAGCAAACAACCCAGCGAGCAATCATAGGCCAACGCGAAGCCATAGGGCTATGTGCTTTTACTGAAGGATAAAGCAAGGCACAAAGTGCCCCGAATCCACCATAGTGCACTGCAGTCAAATGGTTTTCTGAAATACTACCAACGGTATTATAATAAATGTGGAAAAGGCCAAGAAAAATACTTAGCGCGATAATAGTACCAGATGTAAAGTTATTATATTGCTGTCCGGTAGCATTCTTTACTTGTTCTATAATTGACACAAAAAGCCCGTCGACTATATTAACACCTAAATCAATACCTAATTAATAAGCACCCAATTAGCGCACTGTTGTTATGACGATACGTTGATGCAATAGCGTCATGACGTAATTATTACCTATGCTTAACGACTACCTACTGTTTGCACGTAAATCAGGAGGAATATCAATACCATGTTCCGAATAAAATCGTATCGCCCCAGGATGTAATGGCACAGGCAAACCCTTTACAGCCCGCGCCAACGACATAGCGCGAGTGGCGCTATGAATATTATGCAGAAATGGCAAGTTATTATAGAGTGTCTGCAAAATAAGATAAACGACCTCATCACTGACATCAGCTCGGACTGCCAAAAAGTTGGGCTGCGCTATAGTGTTTACTGCATAGGGTTGATTGGGGTAAGTATTTGCTGCAATTTCGTAATGACGCCATAGCGGATATTTTTTATTTACTGCTTGCAGATCTTCTTCGCTAAAGTTCAGAATAACCAGGTCTTTACCCTGGGCAGCAAACACGCGCGCCACCGCACTCACTGGCACACCACCAGGCATATTCATCCCCTTTATGCGACTATCTTGGATAGCGTTGACACTCGCACTATAAGCTAGATAATTTAATTCAAAATGCTCATTTGGTTTTATATCTAGCTGATTTAATATATATTTTCGCGATCCTTCCGTACCTGAATTGCGT
>JANQMK010000121.1 GCA_028280085.1 Pseudomonadales bacterium | reverse complement strand
CCGGTTCATTGGAGAAACCTTGGCATTTCTATATTGACCCTATTTCGTATTGTCACATTAGAAGACTGGACAGATGTTATGTATAAAGCGATGGAAGGCTATGCCTGGGCTTGGGTTTATTTTGTGAGTTTTGTTATTGTCGGGACTTTTGTCGTTATTAACTTGTTTATTGCCGTAGTGTTGAATAATCTGGATGAGGCGAAGGCTACCCGTTTAGCAGAGCTGCAATCGGTTCCCAGTCGAGATGAGATCTTAAAGGAATTGTTTGCAACCAAAAAAGCCTTGCAAAAGCTACAAATGCAGCTACAAATGTCGGCAGCTTCTGAAACGACAAATGCATCGACGAGAGAGTGAATAGCATGCTGCTAATGATCGATAATTATGACTCGTTTACTTACAATGTTGTCCAGTATCTTGGTGAACTGGAGGCGGACGTTCAGGTTCATCGCAATGCCGAAATAACCGTAGCTGATATAGAAAAGACGGATCCTGAGCAGATAGTCATTTCTCCGGGGCCTTGTACACCCAATGAAGCTGGTATCTCGGTAGAAACCATTAAGGCATTTGCGGGAAAAAAGCCGATGCTTGGCATTTGCCTGGGGCACCAAAGTATAGGCCAGGCTTTTGGTGGTGAGATTGTTTTAGCCAAAGAAGTCATGCACGGTAAAACATCTTTAATCCATCATAATGATAGCGGGGTGTTTCGTCAGTTGAGTAACCCTTTTCAGGCAACGCGCTATCATTCGTTGGTTATCAGTCAAGCTAGCTTGCCTGACTGCCTAGAAGTAACAGCATGGACCCAACATGCCGATGGCAGTATTGACGAAATAATGGGTGTGCGCCATAAAGAATATGATATAGAAGGTGTACAGTTTCATCCAGAATCTATTTTAACAACACATGGACATGACCTGTTGAGTAACTTTTTACGCAGATAGGGGAATGCAATGGACATACAAACCGCACTGAATGAAATCCTCAATAACAATAGCCTCAGTATGGGCGATATGTCTGACGTGATGCAGACGATTATGACTGGTGAGGCAACACCGGCTCAAATTGGTGGCTTGTTAATGGCGTTGCGTATGAAAGGCGAGACGGTAGACGAGCTAACAGGAGCGGCGCAAGTTATGCGTAAATTGGCTACGCCCGTCACTATTGACTTGCCTCACTTAGTTGATACTTGTGGTACGGGTGGTGATAGCGCAAGCGTTTTTAATGTGTCAACGGCGAGTGCGTTTGTTGTTGCTAGTGCTGGTGGACGAGTTGCCAAGCATGGTAACCGCTCTATTAGTAGTAAGAGTGGTAGCGCAGATTTATTAGAAGCAGCTGGCGTCAACTTAGATATAACACCGGAGCAAGTTGCTCAGTGTGTTGAAGAGGTTGGCGTGGGTTTTATGTTTGCCGTCCGTCATCATGGTGCAATGAAGCATGCCATTGGGCCGCGCAAGGAGTTGGGTGTGAGAACATTGTTTAATTTGTTGGGTCCGCTGACTAACCCAGCAGGTGCACCTAATCAGGTATTGGGTGTCTATGACAGGCAATGGATTAGGCCGATGGCCGAGGTGTTGCAGAATTTAGGCAGTAATCACGTACTGGTAGTTCACTCTGGCGATGGTCTTGATGAAATTAGCATAGCTGAAGAGACCTATGTCGCTGAGTTGATTAATGACCAAGTCGTTGAATATAGTATTTTACCCGAACAATTTGATATAGAGCGTGGCAACTTGAATGAGTGTATTGTGTCAAATCCTGGTGATAGCTTAAAACTGATTAGGGATGCGTTCCGTGGTAATGCGCCGGTCGCATCCAATATGATTGCGCTGAATGCCGGGGCTGCTATTTATGCTGCAGAACTGTGTGATAGTTTGCAACAAGGTGTGGACATTGCAAGTAATATACTGTGCTCGGGTAAGGCAAATGACAAATTGGATGAATTGATCGATTTTACCAATCAGTTTTAGCTCAAAGAGATTGTTGTTTGGATGAGTTTTGTTATGAATACTCCCACGGTGTTAAGTAAAATATTGGATCGTAAGCAGGAAGAAGTCCAAGCAAGAAAGTCTACGGTTTCTGTCGCAGACTTGGAGGCAAAGATTTCTTCAGTTGATCCTACTCGCGGGTTTGTTGCCGCTATGGAAAATAAGATAGCGTTGGGGCAACCGGCAGTTATTGCTGAAATAAAAAAGGCTTCGCCCAGTAAGGGGGTTATTAGGGAGGATTTTTTCCCAGCCACTATTGCCCAGAGCTACGAGCGAGGTGGTGCTGCCTGTTTATCGGTTTTAACGGATGTTGATTTTTTTCAAGGTTGCGATTCATTTATTCAAGAAGTAAAAACTGCTTCACGTTTGCCCGTCATTCGCAAGGACTTCATCGTTGACCCCTACCAAGTTTATGAATCAAGAGCGATTGGCGCAGATTGTATTCTGTTGATAGTGTCCGCACTCGATGATGTATTGATGTCAGATTTATCTGATTTAGCAACGGAGCTTGATCTAGATGTACTGGTTGAAGTGCATAATCGCGATGAGCTGAATCGTGCACTTGAACTAGATAATAAGTTAATTGGTATTAACAATCGGAATTTACATACTTTTGAAGTTTCTCTCGATAACACATTTGAAATGTTACAATATATCCCGTCTGAGCGTTTAGTGGTGACCGAAAGCGGTATCCATACGGTTGATCATGTGAAAGCGATGTTAGGTCATAATGTCTATTGCTTCTTAGTTGGTGAAGCCTTTATGCGAGCAGATGAGCCTGGCATTAAATTAGCCGAGATGTTTGACTCAACTAGCTTGGGTTCAGCTTGAATTAAGAGAAAAAGAATAAAAAAGGCGACCACAAGTGCCATGTAGGCTGGGAGGATTACTCAGACAGTTCGCTTTATTGGTTTAGCACTTGCTGATATCAGCGCGTGCCAAAAACAACCATGGTTTTACCTTTAACACTCACTAGGCCTTGATCTTCTAGCGTTTTCAGAACGCGTCCGACCATTTCCCTCGAGCAGCCAACGATACGGCCAATTTCTTGCCGTGTAATCTTAATTTGCATGCCGTCGGGATGGGTCATGGCATCAGGCTCTTTGCTCAGATCAAGCAATGTCCTGGCAACACGGCCAGTTACATCTAGAAAAGCTAAGTCACCTACTTTTCTGGTTGTATTTCGAAGACGTGTGGCCATTTGCGTGCCAATGGCATAGAGAAAACTGGGTGTTTTTTCACTGATCTCGTTAAATTTAGCGTAGCTAATTTCAGCAACTTCACATTCTGTCTTTGCTCTTACCCAAGCGCTACGGGAGTCCTGGTTGTCAAACAGGCCCATTTCACCAAAAAAATCCCCATCGTTGAGATAGGCTACAATCATTTCCCGTCCATCATCGTCTTCAATAATAACGGTCACGGAACCTTTTATAATATAGTAGAGGGAATCACTGGAGTCCCCAGCATAGATGATGGTGCTTTTCGCTGGGTAGCGACGTCGATGACAATGGGAAAGAAATTCATTTACATTGTCTAGGTGGGGTGTGAGTGAGACGGATACCAAGGTCAGTCACCTCTTTAATTCACTAAATTAACTATTTAACTAACTATCTATTGACTATTGAACTAACTTTTAAACTAACGTTTGAGCTTGCTTTTGAACTGCTTTCTTACTTCTTAACTAACTCTTAACTACTTCTTTAACCATCTTCGGCCTTTAACCAACACTGCTTTGTATAATTAAATTAGGAGTGGCTGATTAGTAGTCGTCTCAATATTAATGCTAGTACAGAAACAAGTCTGTTACCTAATAAATGGTAACTGTGTCGACTTTCTAGCTTAACTCAGTAATGCATTCGTTTTAAGTATGGCCTGAAACTATAAGCCTTGCTAGCTATTATTCATTTGACACAAAATTGTTGTCATTTTTTAGTACCAGTTGAAATAAAGGATAATATTAATTATAAAAAAAAACGATAGATATGAATTGTTACCATTCTTAGGGATAAAATGAAGCTAAACAGAGCGTTGATGCTTAAATCATAGTACTTTAATCAATTAGTATTTTGTGATCGTACGATTTTAATCCAATAACAATGACTGGAAACAAGTAATGGGGTTGCAAGTTGCTATGGTAGAGATGTTGGTAGCTAGGATAATAGCGGTTCATATAATTAGGGATAGATTGGAGAGGGGTTGATGAAAGCGACAGTTAAGTGGGTTGATGGCGCGATGTTTTTAGGTGAGTCTGGCAGCGGACATAGTGTTGTAATGGATGGGCCTCCCGATCATGGTGGCAGAAACATGGGCATTCGCCCAATGGAAATGTTGCTATTAGGAATGGGGGGCTGTGCTTCATTTGATGTCATGAGTATACTGAATAAAGCACGTCAGCAGATTGCTCACTGTCGTGCAGAATTGACGGCTGAGCGGGCGAATGCCGTACCAGCGGTTTTTACTAAGATAGCGATCCATTTTGTTGTTAGTGGTAAAGCACTCAAAGAAACACATGTGAAACGTGCGGTCTCACTCGCTGCTGAGAAGTATTGTTCCGCATCGATTATGCTTGAAGCCGCGGGAGTTGAGGTAACTCACAGCTATGAAATCGTGGATACCGTGGCGCAGCAATAAGAAAGGCATGTCGTACGTTGCAGGCAATGCCCAAATCTATATTACAATGACTTGTTATTACATCGAAGGTTGATGTTAAATGTAATACGTTGTTTTAGTCATCAGTTTTGACGCCAATGTCATGGCAGACTTAATGGGTCTAGGGAAGCGGTAGCCGCCTGCAGCAAGCGCAGTTTTTGCATGGCTGGCTTCATCAATTATCATTTGGTCTAGTATTGCGCGACTTTTATTGTCTGATTCAGGGACTTGTTCTAAGTGGCTTTGGAGATGTTGACAAACTTGGTCTTCAACAGCCGCGACGAACCCCAGGCTGACTTTATCGCTGATCAGCCCTGCGGTGGCGCCAAGACCAAAGGAAAGGCCATAGAATAGCGGGTTAAGTAAACTTGTCTGGCCACCTAGTTCCTGCACTCGGTCGCTGCACCAAGCCAAATGATCAATTTCTTCTTGTGCGGCTTGCTCCATTTGGTGTTTGACCGTTGGTAGTTTTGCTGTTAGCGCTTGTCCTTGATAGAGTGCCTGAGCGCACACCTCGCCAGTGTGATTTACCCGCATCAATCCCAACATATGTTGCTTCTGTGCATCTGACAAGTGAGATTCGGCTTCGGATAATGCGGGCGACGGCCGAACATGAGCAGGCTGAGTATTGCTAAGTGTTCTTAGAGCGAGATCAGCTTTTGCTATCCATTTATCAAGTGTTGAAAAAGAGCGTTCTTCGATCATGGAATTGCCTCTAGGTTGGCTGCTGGGCTTATTCTAGCGCGCTAGCGAGAGTAATCCAATCCCAAGATGATATGAGAGGTATTGGCTCGACTGTGCTGCCTGTCATAGCCTATCGTGATACTCATAAAATGAATATCTATAATTTACTAGTAATTTAGCAGGCTATTTACTTCAAGTATCCATTTAATGAGGTTTACGCAATTTCCTATAGGTATATTGATACTAATCATATCGTTGAGGGTCTATACTTGTTATGATATTAAGTTGATGAAAGTCCACTATTTAACTTGAATGGGTTCTCAATTTTTTACTTTGCTTATAACCGTATTACTGAACCTGATACTGAGTGGTTGATTACATCCTTGCAGTTTTAATACTATTGGTTTGTGCCTATTTAAATTTCTCTACCATAATTATTATCGGTGCAAGGGGGATGGTTATTCGGCTGCGCTTAGCTAGGAGACTATTACTAGTAAAGTAAGTTGTCGTGACATAGCTTTCAACTGCAAAAAGTAAAATAAATAATAAATATTAGTTGGAGTATTGCCTAGTTTCCCTCAAGATAATTGAATAATACTATCAATAAAATTATATAAATTAGCGAGTGAGCCACACGATGAAAAAAATAACTCTTTCTTTACTTGTATCTGCTTCGATTTTCTCTTGTACCACCGAAGTGCCACCAACAGGACCTGTTCCTGCCAATGGCCCAGCGGGGGTAACGTTTACTGATACTGATGCCACCGCCGCGTTTGGTGGGCCTATAACAATTACTAGAGCAGCAGACGAGAGCGATATCACATCTTATCGCATCAAGTGGGGCGGTTCAGGTAATTGTGCTGTTGTGGGCAATCAAATTACAGAAGTTGATGTGGCTGGCCAAGGCGATATTGTTTTCGACCTGCCAGCGGGTACATCGAAACCGGATAGTGCGGAAAAAGTTCTAGCTTTCTCTGCAAATGAAAATGGTGAAAATGCAAGTTGTGCTTCAGTTGATATTGTGAGTAATCAACCTGGGCCACAAGTGCCAGCAAATGCACCGACCAGTGTGTCGTTTACAGACATTGATGATGGGCAAACCATTGGCGGTGATATTACTATTGGTCGTGCAGTTGACGAATCGGATATTACTCACTATGTGTTGAGATTTGGTAGCGGCGGTTGTAATGTACAAAACAGCTTTATTGCTGAAGTTGCTGTAACTGGATCCGATATTACTTACCAGTTGCCATCAAATACAGCTATTCCAGCCGGCGCGACAGAATTGTTAGCCTATTCGAAAAATGATGTTGGTGAGATGGCTGACTGTGATAATGCCGCGACAGTTATTGATAATGTTGTCAACGGTGGCGGCGGTTCGGGATGGGTTATGATTCAACATAGCAGCGGTAAGTGTCTTGATGCTATCTTCTCAGGCCGTGTTCGGCTGGGGTCTGACTGTGATGTTAATGACCTAGATCTTCGTTGGGAAATCATGACTAATGGTAATGACTATCAGATACGTCATATAGAAAATGATGAGTGTATTGAGTATACCGGCAGCTCTTTTATCCCATTCGAAACAATGCCTTGTTCAAGTGTAGAGTTTCAAGTGATGCGTTTTGAAGAATCTAGTACCGGTACTTATTATGAAATTAGTAACGATAGTTCATTAGGTGCTGTATGTATTGAATCTTCTGGAAATAGCCTTTCTACGGTAGATGGCACTATTGGCAACTGTAGTCTTGGCAGTGAGATACAGTGGCAGGTACTTGACGCTGGTGTAACAGTTATCCAGCCGCCATTTGGACTTTAGTGACTTTTAGCGTTCCGCTCAATGGGCAGCGCAACGTAGCTGCTCATTGAGTTATCGGCTTTTAGCCAATTTTAGTATTTACAGTCATTGTGATAGCTAACAATCAGAAGTTTGTGCTTGGTATATTGACTAACGTAGGCTTCTGGTTTTGTTCTCCCTCAAAACGTTCGATAGCATCGAGTCGGTCTACTGCTCATTCTGAGTCAAGCGCCATAATTGGTAATCTGTAAAATTCTATACTTTTGTGTCTAATGATACCTGATGATAGTTGCTATGGTTCAGTCATTTTTGAATAAAAAAATGCGAACTCTTCGGCTAAGGTGATTTTTAACGACTGCGCACTGACAGGCTTTGTCAGTACACGCCTGATGCCTGCATTGCGTGCTTCCGTAGTCGTGGGCGCTTTAGTAACACCAGTTAGCATGATAATTAGCACGTTGGCAAGTAGTGGGTCTTCTTGTATTTTTTCTGCTAATTGTAAGCCGTTCATAGTTGGCATCTGATAGTCGACTATGATGACATCAAATTGCTCGTCTAAAATAGCTTGGCTGCGCAAGATGGCGAGTGCTTCTGCGCCGTTGCGTGCGCTAGTGATCTGTATGCCCCAGCTACTTGCTTGCTGCTGTATAAGTTGGCGAAAGGTTTTATTATCATCGACGACTAATAGGCGGCGCTCTCTTAGTATATTATCGTATTCTCTTTCAGTGTTCTGATCTAGTGCTAGTGTCGGCATATTCGCTGTGAACCAAAATCTCAGGCCCTCTTTTTGATAAGGTTCAATGCCGAGCTGACCACCCATTAGTACCACGAGTTGATGGGCGATAACAAACTCTTGTGTGATAGTGCTGTCAGATGGGGTGCTATTATTACGTTTAAGAGAAAGGGCTGATTTAAGCTTTTTAATATCACTTGCCCGAGTATTCACTATATCAAAGTGAATGAGTCTATCCTCTTGGTTTAAAGATACAGAAACCATAATTTCACCTTGATTTGAATTAGCAAATGTTAAACTTAGTAGGTGCATTATAATCTGTTGTAAACGATTGGGATCTCCGCGAACCAGTTTTGGAATCGAATGGTGAATATCGCTGATAAGTTCGAGCTGTTTTTCTTCGGCTTGAGCTTGATAAATGTCAATACATTCACTGACAAGTGCTGGTAGGTTGAAAGAAATATGTTGCAGTTCTAACTCATTAGGTTCTGTATTAGCTGATGTTGTCAGATTCGATATTAGCGCTAATAAGCCGTCGCCAGCATTTTTTATTATTGATACTTGCTTTCTTTGAGTTGCCGTTAGTGGGCCATCTAGTACTAGTTCCGACATGCCTGATATGCCGCTCAAAGAGGTGCGAATATCATGGCTAATTTTACGTATGAGCTCTCTATGAGAATGTTGAAGTGTTTCTTTCAGTTCGTTAGTGTGAGATGAGCCTGTTTGATTATGCTGTTCGATAATTTGATAATATGACATAAACAGGGTTATTAGCAGAGCTTCTGCCGCGAGTGAAGCGACGATGCCGATTTGTAAAATTGGCGAATAGCTTATTAGACCGATTGTATACGCTAGTGTCATAGTGATTATAAAGAAAGAGAAAAAGCGTGCAATCAAATAGGATAACGCTTTTGAATTTTCTTGAATGATATCGAAAATAATAAAGCTTAGTAGTATGCCGGTTGTTGCTAAAACAAAAAATACGGCAAAATCGGCATTGTTCGGCAAATCCGTAAACCATACGCTGATGGCCGTGATAGCTGCGATAATTTCTGTTGTGATGAGTATTTTATTTCCCCTAGAGTTAAGTGTCTTGGTGTTTAGATAAAGACGGGCAAAGGTAACGCTAATAAAGCTTGCGCTATAAATGAGAAAAATAATTGTTTGCTCTGGTAATTGACTTTTAGATGGAAATAGATGATAGAAGGAACCGCTCCATGTTATCTGTAAGCATAGTAAGCTAATAATATAAAAGGCATATACTATGTGTTGGGCTTTTTTGAAGATAATTGCAAAGCCTAATTGTACGAAAATGAGTGATAAAGGTATGCCATAAATTAGACTCGTCCAGCTATTGCGACGTAGATCATATTGGGCGAAGTTATCGAAACTGCTTAAGCTCAATTTGACGTTGATAGAGGTTCGTGAGCTGATTTTTAGATAATAGGTGGTTAGCTCATTAGGGGGTGGATTTAACTCAAATAGATGGAGAGGATGTTGAATTTGGCGTTCATTATAAGGCGTAAAGCTACCACTGTGCTGCAGCCAGACTAGTGTGCCTTTGCTATATTGGTAGAGGTCAATTTGGTCAAGTATGGCGGGAGCGATTTCTAGTATATAGTGCGCGGGATTTTGTGATTGATGTTGTATTGTGAACCTTAGCCAATAGGTCTTTTGGTTGAAGCCGAAATGGATTTGGGGGCTAGATAGGGGAGAAAATTGGTGAATAAATTCATCAGTGACAATTTGCTGTGGCGATAATACACCGGCGTGGTCTTCATAAATATCGACAAATGGCAAGAGAGATTGATGGGTAACATTATTATTAGCCGTAAATATTGGTGCGGCTATTAAGGGATAAGATGCTGAGACAATGCCAATGAATAGCGCTACCATTATCGCTGTTCTAAAGTGTGGCCTTGTTATACTTATCTTGGCGGTATTTCTCTTAGTGGTAACTGTCTTGGCAGTATCTACCTTAGAAACATTTACCTTAGAGGTATTGTATTTGTATATTATGCGGGTTGGCCATTTTTGCATGTTATTACCTCTATTATTCAAGCTATGTAGTGCTTGAACATAAAAACAATTAACATACTTCAACCTGGATTGTAAGTAACGGCCTGTATGATACGTTGTTGTATGTAGCTGGTTGAAGGTGGTTTATTGTTTTTAGCTATCTCGATCTATTGCCCTATAGGCAATATCTTTCCGGTAATACATTTTGTCCCAGTGAATAGAAGTCGTCATTTCATAAGCGCGTGATTGTGCTTGCGCAATGGTTTCTCCTAGCGCAGTTACACATAGGACTCTGCCTCCATTTGTTACAATTTTGCTTTCGCGCATTGCTGTGCCAGCGTGGAAAACTTTATGGTCGTCTGTTGCCGAAAGGGGCGAGATTGAGTCAGTTGTTAACCCCGCAATCTCGTCGCCTTTATTGTATGAGCCAGGATAGCCACCTGCCGCCAGTACTACGCCTACCGCAGGGCGTGGGTCCCATTGCGCAGTCGTGGCAGCTAGTTTTTTGTCAATAGCCGCTGAGCATAGTTCGACTAAGCTTGATTTTAAGCGCATCATGATAGGTTGTGTTTCGGGGTCGCCAAAGCGACAATTGTATTCTAGCACTTTAGCGATACCGTCTTCGCCGACCATTAAACCTGCATAGAGAAAGCCGGTGTATTCATTGCCCTCTTCTGCCATACCTTTTACGGTTGGGTAGATGATATTCTTCATGACTTGGTGAAAAATGCTATCAGTAATTACAGGGGCGGGCGAATAGGCGCCCATGCCGCCGGTATTAGGGCCTTTATCGCCTTCATCACGTGCTTTGTGATCTTGCGATGTCGCTAAAGGTAGAACGTTTTTGCCATCTACCATCACTATAAAGCTGGCCTCTTCGCCCGATAAAAATTCCTCGATAACGACTCTATGTCCTGCTTCGCCAAAGGTATTGGCTGCTAGCATATCTTTAATGGTGTTAATTGCATGGGCTTCGCTTTCCGCAATAATAACGCCTTTGCCTGCGGCGAGGCCGTCGGCTTTAATAACAATGGGAGTACCTTTTTCTTTGACATAAGCGATGGCTTGTTCGCTGTCGGTAAAGCTCTTGTATTCTGCAGTGGGAATATTATGTCGGGCGAGAAAATCTTTGGTGAACGTTTTAGAGCCCTCTAGCTGCGCTGCTGCTTTAGTCGGGCCAAAACAGCGTAAGCCTTTGGCATGGAAATAATCGACGATACCTTCAACCAGTGGTACTTCTGGTCCAATGATAGTTAACTCAATCTGATTTTCTATGGCTAAATTGGCTAGAGCAGAAAAATCTAGCACGTCAATTGCTACGTTTTCTAATTTGGCTTCGAGTTTAGTACCGGCGTTGCCTGGTGCAACGAAGACTTTTTCAATATCAGGGCTTTGTGCTGCCTTCCAGGCTAACGCGTGTTCTCTTCCACCACTGCCTACCACTAAAATTTTCATGAGATATCCCTAATTTTGCCAGCAATAACTTGATGCCATTTTCTACTTTATCAGTGGAAATGACCAACATACAGATGGTTATGACATTACTTTTCACTAAATGGTTACAGTTTGCATGAGAGACTTAATGGAGAAAGTGACGCATGCCGGTAAAGACCATCGCCATCCCCGCTTCATCAGCTGCGGCAATGACTTCATTATCTCGCATTGAACCGCCGGGCTCTATAACTGCACTAATGCCTGCCGCAGCTGCGGAATCAATGCCATCTCGGAAAGGAAAGAAGGCATCTGAAGCCATAACAGAGCCCTTTACTTGTAGATTTTCATCAACCGCTTTAATGCCGGCGATTTTAGCACTATAGACTCGGCTCATTTGGCCTGCCCCAATACCGATAGTCTGACAATTTTTTGCATAAACGATGGCATTTGATTTGACAAACTTAACCACTTTCCAAGCAAACAGTAGGTCGCGCATTTCTTGTTCTGTTGGTGCGCGTTTGGTTACTATTTTCAGGTCGCTTTCTACCACTGAGCCTATATCCTGATCTTGTACGAGTAAGCCGCCGGTAACCCGCTTGTAGTTCAGGTTGGCGGTGGGTGTTTCAGGTAGAGCGCCACAACTGAGTAAACGAATATTCTGTTTAGTAGACACAATTGCTTGAGCCTCAGGGCTGATCTCAGGGGCAATAATAACTTCTACAAATTGGCGGTCGAGAATGGCTTG
>JANQMK010000106.1 GCA_028280085.1 Pseudomonadales bacterium | reverse complement strand
ACCCCGGAAGAGGCTTTGTGTGGGGTGACGGTTCATGCCGCACGAGCCTTGGGACTAGACCGTGAGATCGGCACTCTTCAGGTCGGCAAGCAGGCTGATCTAGCTATTTGGAATATTCAGCACCCTAATGAATTGGCCTATCACCTTGGGCAAAAGTCTCTTTATAAGTTGGTAAAAAACGGCGATGTTGTCTTAACTTAATTATGTGTTGGAGGTTTTACGGAGTGGCATATCATAATGAAACTGTTTGCTGACACCGCTTTTGTTGACAATCAGTGGAAAAATGATGTTGTTGTATCCATTTCTGATGGTTATATCACGTCTGTTGAAGTTGGTACGAAAGAGCCGTTAGCTGGGGTAGAAAAAGTCCAGGGCATCTTGGTACCCGGCGTACCCAATCTGCACTCTCATGCCTTTCAGAGAGCATTTGCTGGCCTAGCGGAAATGAGACAAAACGGCATTGCGCAAGATAATTTCTGGTCTTGGCGCTCTACCATGTATGAATTTGCCAAAAGGTTGACACCAGATCAGGTTGGAATCATCGCCGAGCAGCTTTATATCGAAATGCTCAAGTCTGGGTATACGTCAGTAGCCGAGTTTCACTATTTGCACCATACCCAAAAGGGTAAGCCGTACAAAAATGTCACTATCATGTCAGATCAAGTGGTGTCTGCGGCAAAGAATACTGGGATTTCCATTACACATCTGCCGGTATTGTATTGTTATGGAGGGTTTGGCCAGCGTAAGCCATCCAGTGAACAAATGCGGTTTGCTAGTGATGTGGATAGCTACGACAAAATTATTGGTAACTTGATTGATAAATATAAACATGATGAAAGTGTGAACATTGGCTGTGCGCTTCATTCATTACGCGCAATTGATAATGGCTTGTTAAAAAACTGCATTGAATTGACCAATCAATATTCCAAAGAGTTACCTATCCATATTCATATCGCAGAACAAGAAAAAGAGGTTTCTGACTGTTTGATTAGTTCCGGTCACCGTCCTGTGGAGTGGCTGTTCGAAAGAGCCAGTATCGATCAACGCTGGACGTTGATTCATGCTACTCATATATCCGATGAAGAACTGACGCTTATAGCGGATAGTCAATGCGTTGTTGGCTTGTGTCCTTCTACTGAAGCAAATCTCGGTGATGGGATTTTTCCAGCAGCAGAGTTTATTGAGCTAGGCGGATCATTTGGTATTGGCTCAGATAGTCAAATTACCATTAACCCATTTGATGAGCTGCGCATGTTAGAATACGGCCAACGCCTGAAGCACCGCAAGCGGGGCATGGTAGCCAGTTATCGAGAGTCCTCTATTGGTGAGTCTCTGGTGACCCGAGCGTTAAAAGGCGGCGCACAAGCACTAGGTATTGCTGCGGGCTCGATTGAGGAAGGTATGAAGGCAGATCTGTTAGTATTGGACAGAGAAACTCCTAATTTGGCAGAAAAACCGTTGGCTCAGTTGTTTGATTGTCTTATTTTCGCTGGTTCACATGGTGCCGTTAAAGATGTGATGACGGGGGGAGAGTGGCGAATCAGGGATGGACGACACCCAAATGAAGACAATGTACTCAAGAATTTCAAGCGAATTATGAAAGGTTTGAACACTGTCTGTTAGTTTATGGGGCTATTAATACTAGTTTATAATGCTTAGCACTAGCTTTAGCTGCCAATCAGAGCCTTATACTAGCTTGCATCGATCGAGATAGGTTAATCTTAGGAACATGCTTTTGCCATAGCACTGTCTTGTTTTTAGATCATCTTGAGTTAGCTTCCAATTAAATGGCGTAGTTTTTGATCTGACTTTTGATCTAGTTTTTAATCGAGCCCTTGCCCTAGCCACTGTGCGGTTTAAGCCTAATTTCTTCCTTTCGCTGAGCTGGCGGCAAAGCATGGCTTTACTTAGTCATAACGGGACGTTGATATGTATGATGTGATTATAATCGGCTCTGGACCAGCGGGCGAAAGTGCCGCAATGAATGCTGCTAAGCATGGTTTAAAAGCAGCGGTTATAGAAGATCAACCTTTACTTGGCGGTGCTTGTACGCACAAAGGTACTATTCCCTCGAAGATATTGCGAGAGCTTGTCCGTCAAACTATGCGTATCACTACTAGCTCGATCTTTCAGAAAGTTGGCTATACCGGCAGGCTTGCCTTTGCTGATTTAAAAAAATCTACCGAAGCTATTATTCATGACCAAGTTTATTTGAGAACTAAGTACTATACGAAAAATCACATTGATGTTTACCATGGGGTCGCGGCGTTTAAAAACTACAATACGATTATTGTCGAAGATGGGGATGGCGGTAAAGAAACGCTTGAGGGAAAACATGTTGTCATTGCTACCGGTTGCCGTCCCTATCATCCCGAAGATATTGATTTTAGTCATCCGCGGGTCTATGACAGTGATACCATTCTCGATATGGCCCACACACCGCAAAAAATTATTGTTTATGGCGCTGGTATTATTGGTTGTGAATATGCATCGATTTTTTCTGGTCTCGGCCTTAAAGTGGATTTAATTAACACCCGAGACAGGCTGTTGGAGTTCTTAGATGACGAAATTTCCGATGCGTTGACCTATCATTTGCGTGGCCACGGCGTATTAGTTCGGCACCGAGAAACTTATCAGTCGGTGGTTGCCAGTGACGATGGTGTAACATTAGAGCTAGAATCCGGCAAGTGCATTTATGCCGATGCTCTGCTTTGGTGTAATGGTAGGACCGGTAACACAGATAAGTTGGGGTTATCAAATATAGGACTAGAAGCGGATCATCGAGGTCAACTGGCGGTAAACAAACATTATCAAACCGTACATGACCACATTTATGCCGTGGGTGATGTTATTGGTTGGCCGAGCTTAGCAAGTGCCGCTTATGATCAAGGCCGTTCCGCAGCCGCATTAGCTCGTGGCAAGCAACATTGTCGCTATGTTGATGATGTGGCAACGGGTATTTACACTATCCCTGAAATTAGTTCTGTCGGTAAAACGGAACGGGAGTTAACACAAGAAAAAATTCCCTATGAAGTGGGAAGAGCGTTGTTTAAAGACATTGCACGAGCACAGATTCGTGGTGAAAAAGTGGGGATGTTGAAAATCCTATTTCATGCCGAGACCTTAGAAATTTTGGGCGTACATTGTTTTGGCGCTGATGCGACAGAGATTATCCATATTGGCCAAGCTATCATGAAACAGGAAGTTGGTGGCAATACGATCCGCTACTTTGTGACAACTACCTTTAATTACCCAACTATGGCAGAAGCCTATCGCGTTGCAGCGCTTAATGGCCTGAATCGATTACACCCAAAAAATCCGTTAAGCCATCAATAGCGCTGTGTGCTGTATAAAGTTGTAGTAAACACCGCTTTAGGGAATTCGTCGTATTTGAATCGCGTCTATGCCTTGTCCGGCAATGACGTCAGAGATAACAACGACTTTATCGCCGCTGACAAAGCCTTCCTGATCGATCAATACTTGCATGCCATTGGCGAGTGTTTTTTCCGGATCGGAGCTAAAGGCGATACGGTGTGGCACGACAGACTTATTGAGGGAAAGTTGTCTACGCGTGCGAGAGTCGTTCGTTACCGCATAAATGTGTGTTTTAAAGGGGCGACAGTTGGTAACTAAGTTTGCCGTTAACCCTCGTCGAGTTACCACAAGAATGCCGCGAGCTTCAAGCGACTCAGCGAGTTGTACCGCCGATAAAGCTAGGTGTTGCTTATCACTATCTTTAATTAATAGATTGTGTAACTCTAATCCCACTACCTTTTCTGTGGTGCGAGCGATTTTGTCCAAATGTTCAATACACTTAATGGGGTATTTGCCGATAGTGGTTTCACCAGAGAGCATAACGGCATCGACACCTTCATAAATGGCGTTGGCAACATCGGTCACTTC
>JANQMK010000098.1 GCA_028280085.1 Pseudomonadales bacterium | reverse complement strand
GTAAAAGTGCAAATTGCTATCGATGGTTTGATGATTAGTCAAAATATCGAATATTTCGCCCAGTAAAGTCTTTTTCTTTTTGTAGTGAGGCTTCTTGCTATGGTGGTAACCATAGTTGCCGTGCTTGCGATAATGACGACAAAAATCTATTTCAATACCTTTGCGATCGGACGCCATGAGTAGAATATTGCAGTGAGAGCAGTTCATCGTTTTTCCTGCCTGTATGACAATAATATATGTTAGCGCTGATACGATTGTAGCGTATAACGATTAAATGATTAGTGTTTAGCATGGTATAACGGTGGAGTAAGAGGGGGGGTGGCCCATTAATGAGCGAATGAAGCCTTGGATGAGCCTTCCCAATTATTCAGTGATAGCTTATCGCCAAACTGCTATCTTACATAGCCAACGATGGAAATAAAATGGCATATAGAACCAGATAAAACAAACAGATGCCAGATGCCGTGCGCATGGCGAAGCTTTTTCAGCTCGTCTAGCACATAAAATATAATACCTGCTGTATAAGCAATACCGCCTATGGTTAACCAAGCCAGGCCAGCGGTGGGGATGGCTGTTTTCAACTCCGAGTAGTTCAGTGCGCAAGCCCAACCCATAATTAGGTATATTAATACCTGTAACCATTCAATGCGTTTTGGAATAAATATATCCATTAGTAAACCGATGATGGCTAGCAGCCATATGAGGGCTAGCATGATCAAGCCGTTATCCTCACGCAGGGTAACTAGCATATAAGGTGTGTAAGTGCCGGCAATTAACAGGTAAATAGAAACATGATCAAGCTTCTGAAATATCTTTTTCAATTTAGGGGGATGGAAACTGTGATACAGCGTGGACATGGTATACATTAAAATTAATGTCATGCCGAAAATGGTAAAGCTGGTAATGACGAGAGCATCTTGTGTTTGGACACTAATGGTTAGTAGTACGCCAAAACCTACCAGAGCCAACACAGTGCCAACTAGATGGGTAATGCTGTTTAATTTTTCACCGTAATACATTGTGGTCGAGATAGTAAATTAAGGGACGCAATCGCTAGCGAGTTATTAGGGCCAAAATGAGGCATCTGAATTGAATAAAGCAAGCGAGGAACAATAGCATATATGCACATCGTTTCAATGATACCGTAAAAAAGTATTATTGTTTGATAATTCTTTACAATTATGGCAACGAAGGTGGTGTAATTAGAAACTGTTGGTTTATAAACTATTAGTTTAAAAGATAAAGCACCAGCCTGGTGTCGTGATGGTGCCCTGCATACTGCATATAGAACAGTCACAGTGGTAAGGGTTTTCAAGACCATTTTTGGCAGAGTGAGTTTCAACGCAATGGTGCCGCAGTGACAGTTTAGTTTATGAATAGGTTTGGTTTTTATAAATGTAGCATTTCCTCATTATTCAGAGATGCCTTAATTAACACAGCAGTTTTGCAAACTTGTTGTCAGCAGTAGAGAGATAACGGTTTAGGCATTGCCAGTCATTTTACTTCTCTCCGTCATAGTCTATAACTATGTTGACTTATTCAGTGGTGTCCCGCAGAAATATCTATAATAGCGACTATGAAAATTCATTACATTAATCTAGCTAGGCGTGAAGACCGCAAACAGCATTTCTTGGCAATCAATCAAGGCATCGCCGATTTTGACCATGTTAAAGCGGTTGACGGCTCAACATTGGACTTTGATCAAGTGCTTGATGCTGGGCTGGTAGCACCTGATCTAACGACCTATACGCATGGCGCATTAGGTTGTGCCTGGACGCATATGTTGCTATGGAAATATGCGATAGCGCGTAACGAAACGATCACTATTGCAGAAGATGATGCCGTTTTTAATCGAAATTTTTCTCAGTTATCGTCAAAATTATTAGATCAGTTACCTCAAGACATGGATTTTGTATTATGGGGTTGGAACTTTAATTCAATATTGTGTGTGGAATTGTTAGGCGGCCTGCAACAAGCCTTGATGCATTTTACTAATAAGCCTATGTTAGAAAAAATGTCAGAGTTTCAAAATAGTCAGCTAGACTGTATCGCGATGAAACTGCTTTTTGCTTTTGGCATACCTTGCTATTCCATTTCGCCAAAGGGAGCGGCACAACTTATCAATGCTTGTTTCCCACTTAAAGCATGTACGTTGTCAGCACCAGCGTTACAAGAAGATATGCCAAATTTCGGCATTGATGTAGCGATGAATCATCATTATGCTAAATTGAGTTGTTATGCCTGTTGGCCGCCACTTGTGGTCACTGAAAATGATAAATCCCAGTCAGATATTCAACGCGACGCGGTTTAATATTGAGTTAATGAATTAATCTAAGCGCTCATAGGTTTGTAAAGAAAATGTGACTCCTTCAGACTTAAATAAAGCCTCTGAGCTATTCGTAATGTCCGTCCAGTCCTTGCTTTGCATGCATGCCTCGTGATCTGACTTTGATTGCCATTCCCAATACATCATAGTTTCATTTTTGTCGCAAGATTGGTGAAACGCAATGTGAATAAGTCCGGGCTGTGCTTTGGCAACAGGGAGCATTTTTAGTCCAACTGCTTGTATTTGTTCTTTCAGGGCAGTGGGGTATGTCACTCTCGAAATTGCTACAAAACTCATTGATTAACGTCCTTGGTGAAATTGCTTTGTCTATAAGTGTGAGTAAGGTGTCTGGAAAAAGCTGTGCTAACTATTGTACTAAGCGTACTAACTAGTGTGCTAGCTATGACCAAGTATACTGTGATTGTGTTTGACACATTGCTGTTTTCTATGCAAGTTGTAATGGACTGAGAGCATTCTAAGCCAATCGTTTACATGCCAAAGTCTTTTTAGTCTCAGGTGTTAGTGCTAGTAGTTAGCGGTCACATACTTTCTTGGTTTTAGCTCAAGTTAAGTGTGCCGTTTAACTTCTTGTAAAATCCACTTCTGGTTAAGCCCTGGGTGCCTCCTCATGAATCAGAAGTGGCCTAGCAATTGATTTTAGCGAATTCGTGGCAAGGTATTTATACATATTTTTGCCTAGACTACAGCAATTGCGTTTCACCTTTACAGGGGTTTATTGCTACTATTGCACGTCTAGTCCCTCTGGCATGTGATTGCAGACGAGAGGTGCAATATCTACCCGTTTGGTGTTTATCTAACTGTTTACTGGCTTGCTAGTTGTCAATATCCCGCTGTAGCAAATTGGTAATACAGTAGTATACGGAAAACTATAATAATTAACTTAATGAAGGATCAGCTTATGGACTCAAAATTGTTTACCTATCCCTCTCTACTAAAAAGCCTTATGAGCTACTACTCAAATCCCATGCGTGGGAAAGTTATGCTTAGGCCTCTCGTCTTGATGGCTGCTTTGTCAATCACTGCATGTGGTGATGGTGGTACCTTGAATAATCTTTTACTTGGTTTGACATGGTCAAATCAATATAAGGGTGTGCAGATCGATGAAATGTCTGCATGGGGTATTGTCGTTGCAGACAATGGCGACACCTATACCTTGGGTAAGGAAGATAAGGCTGCCGGCAACTCGTTGGCAGTCGTTTTAAGGTATGACAAATCGGGTAATGAGTTGGCGCGGCAAGTTTACTCCTCATCAGACGCTGTGCACACTTGGCCACTGAGAATTGTTTTAGACAATAATGGCGATGTTATTGTCGCCGGGTTTGCGCCTCAAACCGTGGATGTTAATGATGACCAAAGATGGTTTGTGACTAAACTGAGCGGGGCTGATCTTTCTATTATGTGGGATGTACAGTGGGGGGTGCTAGATAAAGAAACTCGGGCTTACACGGTAGCGGTGGGAAGTTCGAATGATATCTATGTGGCCGGTATTAGTGGGGGTGATTTTGCTGCGGTGAAGTTGAGCGGCGCGGACGGTAGTTTGATTTGGCAAGATATACCGCAGTTAGCAGGAACGGTAGGTAATCAATTTTGGGATTCAGCATTGGTTACTGATGCTCAAGGCGGCGAGTGGTTTTATGCGACCCAGCCGGCGGATGATGAAATGTCTATCCGTGTTTATAACACGACTAATACCAACCCAGAAATTGGTAAATCCACATTAATTGCTGGTGTGGGAGGAGCTTTTTCTAACAATAAGTTACTCAAGCATAAGGATGGCTATCTTGTTTTGGCCGCGAGTAGTGAGACGCCGGATCAGGAATTACGGGGTACCGGTACTACCCGATTGCGTCGCATTGAAGTAGGTGATCAGGGGCTTGCTAGCGTTAGTACGATTCTGGATTTCTCTATTGACTTTTTATTTAAAGATATAACAACGGATGCAGTCGGTAATTTATACGTTACAGGTAACCGGGGAACCGGTAATGACTTGAATGTGTACATTGCTAAGGTTGACCCTGAGAATTGTCCCGAGATTGTTTGTTGGGATCATACGTATAGTCATGCAGCGTTTTTCCAGCTGGAGATTAAAGTTCTCGGTATTGAATTCAGTGACGCCTTTACCCGAGATCAGAGCCGAAGTATTGTGGTAGTTGATGACCGCGTAATCGTGACATTATATTCAGAAACCGAGGATGTTGTGGATGGCTTAACCGCGCTGACAACGCTGGTGGGTTATGCCACTGATGATGGAGAGCGTATATTTAAGATTGGGGTTGAGAAGAGTGATTCGCGAGATTCTGTGGTTAATCCGGTTACTAATAATGTTCAAGTATCAGGTGTTAATGTCGTCACTGATGGCACGAATGATCAGGACATCTATCTCTTCACTTATTCATACCGGGTTCAGTAGATCGAGTGGACGATATTAACCAGGGCACCTCTGAAGCATTCCCCATTATTCAGAGGTACGGTTCAGAGGAGCCCTGGTTCAGACACAAGTTTTCAGACGTTAATCATTTCCAATCCTAGCTTTACGTAACTTATAGTCAAACAGCATGTTTAACAAAAGTGTAACTATATTACTCTTTGCTTTGCTGACACTGGCTTGCGGTAGCGATGTTCGGCCGATGCCCTATATTGCTAACGTCTATGTCAGTGGGCTCGACGGTACTATCCACTTTCAACGCAACGGCGTTATTGGTACGCCCATGCGCTTCACTAAGGATGGCAAATATCGCTTGGCGTCATATTGTAATGCCAAATTAGCCACTACCACAGAATGTCGCTTGAATGGCTTTTCCTTGTTTGAGAAGCCGGGGCATCAAGAATGCACCATTGGTGAGTTTTGGGACAGTAGCTTATATCCTTTTCCCGAGTACAAAGTGTATGTCGATTGCTATGATACTGTGATCCCAGATCTGGTGTTTGCTGACTTCAATCTAGCGGGACTCGTACAAGGCGCCGCACAGGCAAATGGTTTGACACAAGTGGCGGAAATTAGCGGCATCGCCAATAACATACACCCTATGAGCCCTTTGCAGATTTGGGTACCGACGCTTGAAGGCATAGAGCAGCTTACGGGATTGACAGCGCTTACTATTACTGATGCTGGTATTGAGAATACCGACTTATCGCAGAATTTGCTGCTCGAACATATCGATCTTCGTCACAACAAGTTGACAGTGCTCGATCTTACTGCGAACAATGTACTACAATCGCTGTTGTTAAGTGGCAACGAAGGCTTGTCTACCCTCAATATTACAGCAGTGGACAATCCGCTGCTCGATGAATTGCAGGCTAAGAGTACCGTGTTGGATTCTGTTTGGCTCGAATCTCTGAAGAGCGAAAACAGCGGTTGGATCAGTGTTGTGAATTACTAGGGAACCTCTGAATAATAGGGAGATACTTCAGAGGTTCCCTAGCTAATACTACACTTATTCCAAAATCAAGAACCCTGCTATTGATTTCATCTGAGTTATTAAATGACGTAGTATGTCTTGCTGCTTGTCACATGCTTAAGAGCGGTAAATGTTTTATTTGGTGATATGTCAACGCGAGCTTGATGCAATGTTTTAGCTGTTTTTGATGAATCGGGTCGTTTTTGCCAAAAATAATGGCTCGATTGTCTTCAAAGTGAAATATGTCACCGTAAACTTTTCTAAAACTGTCAACTAACTTGGTTCTACAATTAAAATACACGGCATACTGGTCCGGATGCTTAGCTTTCCAATCATATCTTATGGTACTGCCCCCTTTGACGAGGTAACTTGGCTCTCCCCATTTTAAGGTTTCTTCAACGGTGCCTAGATTATTTTCCTCCGCCACCTTTAAGACCAGAGCACGAATTTTTTCCAGCTTTCTTCTTATTTGATCTGGATAAAATTTAAACTTTTCTTCGATTTCTTTTTTCATGGCAATAGTCTTTTTTGACAATACTGATGTTAACAGGAAAACTTAATATGCCGCGCAAAAAATTCTTCCTGATTTTACCGTTATAGATATAGTAAAGAGAAGATCATTAGGGCTTGCCAAATAAATACGCGTACTATGATGTCGAAAGCAATGTCGGCCCCGGTAGTGTGATTAGCTGCTAGACTATAGGTATAAATCTGTTGCCAGAGGCTGACTTATGACGAATAAAAATTCCCCAGATACGCGTTCTTATCAGACCATTGATCGGCAGCACCACCTGCATCCATTTACTGATTATAAAAGTTTGAACAATAAGGGAAGCCGGGTTATAACCCGGGCAGAGGGTATCTATCTTTGGGACTCGGAAGGCAATAAGATACTAGATGGTATGGCCGGACTGTGGTGCGTGAATGTAGGCTATGGTCGCAAAGAATTGATTGACGCTGCTAGCCAACAGTTGAAGCAATTGCCCTTTTACAATTGCTTTTTTCAGTCCACTCATCCCCCAGCGGTAGAACTTTCTCAACTTTTGGCGGACATTACTCAAGAACAATTCAAACATGTTTTCTTTACTAACTCGGGCTCTGAAGCTAATGATACGGTGATAAGAATGGTGCGCCGCTTTTGGGACTTGCAAGGTGCTCCCAATAAGAAAATCATTATTAGTCGTGAAAATGCTTACCATGGTAGTACGGTAGCAGGCGCCAGCTTAGGAGGCATGGCCTTTATGCATCGACAAGGTGATCTCCCCATTGCTGGTATCGATCATATTTGTCAGCCCTATTGGTTTGAGGAAGGCGGCGACAAAACACCTGATGAGTTTGGGCGAATGGCAGCGTTAGCGTTAGAAACTAAAATCCAGCAATTGGGCGTAGAAAATGTTGCAGCATTTATTGCTGAGCCAATTCAGGGTGCAGGAGGAGTGGTTATACCACCTGCAACCTATTGGCCAGAAATTCAAAGGATTTGTCAGCAATATGATATTTTGTTAGTGGTTGATGAGGTGATCTGCGGGTTTGGACGCACGGGCCACTGGTTTGGCAGCGACTATTATCAGGTAAAACCGGACTTAATGCCTATTGCGAAGGGGCTATCATCAGGCTATTTACCCATTGGCGGTGTGATGGTGGCTGATCGTGTTGCTGATGTATTGATTGATAAAGGCGGTGAGTTTTATCATGGTTTTACCTATTCCGGTCACCCAGCGGCAGCGGCCGTTGCGATTGCGAATATTCGCCTGCTAAGAGATGAAAAGATTATCGAGCAGGTGTCGAGTAAAACAGGTCCCTATTTGCAGCAACGATGGGGTGAGTTAATTCACCACCCATTAGTTGGCGAGGCGCGCTGTTTAGGTTTTTTAGCGGCTATAGAGCTGGTTAAAGATAAAAATACGAGGCTGCGGTTTGACAGTGAGGGTTCAGCTGGCGCATTATGTCGTGATATCT